>JAJFHI010000259.1 GCA_021775715.1 Hyphomicrobiaceae bacterium
TCACGACAACCTTGGCACCGTTGTTTTGCGCTTCTTTTACAATCGCCCAGTGGTGCAGGTTCGTACTTACGCTGTTGCAGGCCCAAATCACAATATACTTAGAGTGGATGTAGCTTTCAGGATCAACGCCAGCCGTTGGGCCAACGGTTAATAGCCAAGCGGTACAGGAACCTTCGCCACAGAACGTACGTTCCATAACCGTCGCGCCCATACGGTTGAAGAATGCATCACCGCCATTGAGGCCATGCACCAACCCTTGGTGGCCGAGATAGCTGTAAGGAGCGATGGCTTGAGGACCATGCTCATCAATAATCTTTGTCCAACGATCAACAATTTCATCAAGCGCTTCATCCCATGAAATGCGCTCGAACTGCTTGGAGCCTTTGGGTCCGGTACGGCGAAGTGGATAGAGCACGCGATCTTTATGATAGTGGCGCTTCTCATAGTCCTTCAGTTTGACGCACAGGCCACCACGGGTCATCGGATGATCGGGATTACCGCGCACGCTTTTAACAATGCCATTGTTGACTTCGAAAATCATCGAGCAGGTGTCGGGGCAGTCATGTGGACAGCCGCCATAAAAATCACCATTCTTGGGTTGTTCGTTCATGTTTTCGCTCCAGCTCTATTATTGAGGCGACATCGCCGTCTGGTGGATTTCGTGCGATCTTGAAATCATATTGTACGCAATTCCTTCCAGTTCCAAGCCTTAACGGAAAAAAATGTTTGGTGCCGCCTGCCCTCGTGGCCCGATGCGCTCGATGCAAATGTGCTCCACGGTGTTCTTGGACTGCGGTATTGAACAGTCCTGCACTTCGTTCAAAGTAAATTTTGGTGTTGAGATGACTTTCCCAAAGAACGGAAGATCTGTTGTTTAAGGAGTGCTCCGAATGATTGAAAAACCAATTCTTTCATCACAGACGAAGCGACGCTTAGGGCGATACATCACGCGCCAATAAGCCGGGCGACCGACAAAGTCATTGATACACTGCCGGTCCGTGATCGAGCTCTCGCCGTTTTGTATCGTCGCGACGCGTGGCCCGACAGATGCCGATGTATCACCGCGCGGAGATCCACCTGGCATTGTCAAGATTGTCGACAACAAACGACTGCTTTTGCCCGATCGCATCGGCAACAGTCGTCTCGATTCCATGGTCAATGTGTTGTCAAACCCATTGGTTAGCCTGCTTTTTCTTGTGCCCTGCATGGGAGAAACGCTACGGGTCAATGAAACAGCACGCATCACAGACGACGAACGATTGCTGGCACCCTGCGCCGTCATGACAAAGCGCGGGCTTTATTAGAGCCGCCCTTTCCACCCCCTATAGTTCGATTGCTTGCTCCGCGATCACGTTTGTTGAGTGATCACTCCAGACTCCTGTCAAGAGTTGGATCTAGACCAGGCGTGCGCATTGACCTAGGCTGAGCACTACCAATCGATAGGTAGAGGTGTCAAAAATTCAATTCCACAATTGACAAGTTCGAAGGACATATAACAAGAAATGCGATCGTCTGACGGCACCGTAGTTCAATTTCGGCCGGGGTGAAGTTGAGCTGGTCCCGCGACGCAAGGGGAGGCTTTGCGACAATGAGAAATACGACGCCCAAAGCGGCGCCACTATCCGACGAGTTCGCCGCCGGTGGCGGATTGTTACATCGACGTGCGTTCTTGAGATCGGGAACAGTTCTCGCGACGTCCATGGCAGCCGCTGGTCTCACAATGCGTGAAGCCGTAGCTGCGGACGGACCGGAATGGATGACAAAGCAAGGCGCACCGTTGCGTCCTTATGGGATGCCGTCGCCGTTCGAAAAGCACGTAGAGCGCGCGGTTCTCCTCCCCTTTGGCCCGGTTGCCGATGGCACCGGCGTTGCCTTGACACCGTTGCAACATCTGCGTGGCACGATCACACCCAACGGACTTCACTTTGAGCGCAGCCACAATGGTGTGCCTCAGATCGATCCGGCAAAGCATCGATTTATGATCCACGGCATGGTGAAAAACCCTCTCGAATTCTCGATTGAATCGCTTTTGCGCTACCCAATGGTCTCTACCGTTTGCTTCATTGAATGTGCGGGCAACAGCTTCTTCAACAGCAATTTGTTTTCAAAAGCCATGCAGGTCCCCGTTGGACACCTCCATGGATTGGTCTCCGCCGCAGAATGGACGGGCGTGCGCTTGTCGACGTTGCTTGAAGAAACCGGAGCCGATGTCGATGCTAAATGGCTGCTCGCCGAAGGCGCAGACGCAGCAGGAATGAGCCGAAGCATTCCCATGGAGAAAGCGCTCGATGATGTCATCGTCGCGTTGTATCAGAATGGCGAACGCATTCGCCCCGAACAAGGCTACCCAATGCGTCTTGTGCTTCCGGGATACGAAGGCAACATGAACGTTAAATGGCTACGGCGCATCAAGGTGCTGAACCAGCCGACCTACACAAAAGACGAAACGTCAAAATACACCGATCGACGCCCTAACGGTAAGTCGAATCTCTTCACCTATACAATGGATGCAAAATCGACCATCACGCATCCAGCGACTGGTCTAAAAATGCAGGGACCGGGTGTATACGAAATTTCGGGTCTGGCATGGAGCGGTCACGGTGCGGTTAAACGTGTCGAAATTTCTGCCGACGGCGGCAACAGTTGGGCGGACGCACATTTGGAAGAGCCTGTGCACTCGCGAAGCCTGACACGCTTTCGGATGCTTTGGAATTGGGATGGCAAACCAACAACACTGCAAAGCCGAACCATCGACGAAAAAGGAAATACTCAGCCGACACGTGCGAAGTGGTCTAGGTCTTATGGGCCCGGACAACTGAACCATTGCAATGCGATTCAGTCATTCACAATTAATCCTGACGGGAGCATCGCCAATGTTTTCATTTAAAGAAATTTTTGCCGACCGTTGGTACACCGCGGCAGCCGCTGCGATCTTCGGTGGTTTCATTTTGGCCTTTGCGTCGGGCGGATCACAAGATGGTGCACAAGCCGTATCACTCGGAAAGCCTCTTAGTGAAGAAGTGATAGCGGCAGCGGACCTGTCCATCACACCAGATGGCACCAATCTCCCTGCGGGGTCAGGCACACCGGCCCAAGGCAAGATCGTATTTGCAAAAAAATGTGCTGTCTGTCACGGCCCCGAAGGCAAGTGGCGGGAGGGACTGGCTAAACCACCCTTGGTCGGTGGCATTGGCACCTTGAAGTCGGATAAGCCTGTCCAGACCGTCGGCAGCTTCTGGCCTTACGCCACAACCCTGTTTGACTATGTGCGCCGTGCCATGCCACTCAACGCGCCACTCTCTCTGAGCGACGACGAAGTGTATGCCGTCAGTGCGTACATCTTGTCACTCAACGGCATTATCAAGGAGAATGCTGTCATAGATGCCAAGTCGTTGCTGAAAGTCGAAATGCCCAACCGATCGGGCTTTGTCAGCCGTTGGCCGGGCCACACGCATTAAGACGGCATACGCGCTGACTTGGCGTCCCCTTCTGGGACCTGATGTACACAAAGGCAATAGTGGCCGAAAACCGTCGTTACCTTCGTCTCGCCCTTGGGAAAAAAAGGCCCAGAATTCCGTTTGGGCCATAAGATCCAGCGAAATCCGATGTGACAAATGTAAAAATTGCCAACGTCGGGAAATCAAAATAAGATTCTGTGTACAGTCCAGGCCGTCGATCAAACCAATACGGAGCTTAGATGTTTGCCACGCTGGCAAATTTGAACAGACGTTTCGCCGTGTCACGCGCGGTGAATATTCTGTTTGTTCTCAGCCTCGTTATATCGACAACTATGAGCTCGCATGCCCATGTGGCGCACGCCAATCATGGGCATGGCGTTCATTCAATTTCAGCCCATGAGAGCCACGTTAAGTCTGAAACAGAGCTTTCGGACAAGAGCCATCAGACTGGGCATCAAGACCAAGAAAAAGACTTACAAGACAACACCGAAACCGATGAAGGCACTATTGCTGACCCAGCCCATTGCTGCGTCCTGATGCTGCCCACCTTGCCAACCATGAAGTTGGCCGTCATTGGCCAGTCGATATACGAATTCTTCACCACAAGCTTTAATTCCCGCCAGCCTGACGGGCTTAAGCGTCCCCCCAAACACACCGCCTGATTTCTGTCTCTAGCTGGCGGCAACCCCGCCGGTATTTAAAAGACTGTTATCTGCGGAGTTTACTCAAATGGTTTCTCAACTACGGACCGGCGCTTTCAGCGCTGTGGTCGCCATGCTCGTTGCCTTCAGTACATTTGCTGCGGCTGGACCTGGTCACGATCACGGCCACACAGCGGAATCCAATCCGGACGAAGGCCCAGCGCATCCTCGCGTCACAATGGTGTCTGAAGCCTATGAGATGGTCGGCATCCTCGAAAGTGGACGATTAATCGTTTATCTTGACCGTCGTGACGACACGTCACCGGTTATCGACGCGCGCATAGAACTGACGATCAACGATGACACGAAGCTTGCGGAACCGCAGCCTGATGGGACATACGTCTACATCGATCCCAACTTGGAAAAACCCGGCGAAAAGGAAGTCATCGCTTCGATTGTTGATGGCAAGCAAAGCGATCTGCTGGTTGGGAAACTGGCAGACCCGCACAAAGGCCATGGTCACGGCGATAGTCATAATCCCGAACATGACGAGGCACTGCATCACTCTGAGTCCGCAGAGCAAAATGGCCACGGTGTAGCGCATTTCACTTTGGCGCAAAAACTCAGCAAACCACCGGTCCTTGCAGGTCTCGGGCTCGCATTTGGCATCCTGATTGGTACGTTTTTCCGAAGACGCCTCGGCGTTATTGCAGGCCTCGCAGCCCTCGTCATGGTTATCGGCGCAGGTGCTGCACTTGCCGGACCCAGACATGATCATGGCGGGCACGATCACGGTGGCGCCCAAGGCGCCCAAAATGGCAACGCGCCGCGGCGCCTGCCCGACGGCTCAATCTTTCTTCCAAAGCCGACACAGCGCTTGCTGCAAGTTCGAACCCGCATACTCAAGGATGAAACCGCACGCAACGCGCAACGCATCATCGGCCGCGTGATCTCCGATCCCAACCGCAGCGGGCTTGTACAAAGCACCATCAGCGGGCGCATTACGCCGCCCAAGAGCGGTCTACCAATGCTTGGGCAAAAGGTGCTTGCCGGTGAGGTGCTCGCCTATGTACAGCCGGGCTTTGCGCCGATTGATGCCTCTGACGTCCGCCAAACGCAGGGCGATCTCGATCAGCGCATTGCGGTGCTTGACGCCCGGATTAGACGCCAAAAACGGCTCGTCGATCGCGGTGTCGCCAGCCAAGCCAGTATGCAGGATATGCAAATTGAAAAAGACGGACTTGTCGAACGCCGCACACAGCTCGCAAAAAGCCGTAATCAACCCGAGGTCCTGACGGCTCCTGTTGATGGCGTCGTTGCTGAAGTGAGTGTTGTTGCTGGGCAGGTCATCACAAGCGCTGATATTCTGATCAACATCATTGACCCGAAGAGTTTATGGATAGAAGCTATCTCGTTTGATCCACGCTTGGCAGTCGGCGTGAGCGCAGCGCGTGCGCGGACGGGTGATGATCAGTTTCTTGACTTAACATTTGTTGGTCGCAGTCGCGAACTGCAACAGCAAGCCAATGTTCTTCACTTTCGCATTAAAGAAACACCTGACACGCTCAGCATTGGCAGTCCAGTCGGCGTGCTCATCGACACAGGTGAGCCTGTCACCGGTTTAATTGTGCCAAGAAATGCCGTGGCGCAAGCGCCAAACGGTCAGATGGTTGTCTTCAAGCGCGTCGAACCCGAGCGATATCAACCGACGCCTGTTCGCATCGAGGACTTCGATGGCGAGCGCGTGCAGGTCATGGCAGGGCTCAAAGCTGGCGACCAAATCATCGTGCGCAATGCACCACTCGTAAACCAGATCCGCTGAGGGCTACTCGATGTTTAAGAAACTCGTCGCCTTCAGCCTCGGCAATCGTATCTTCGTTATTGCCGCATCACTTCTGCTCGCGGCATACGGGGCTTTCATATTGCCGCGCTTGCCGGTTGATGTTTTTCCCGACCTAAACAGACCTACCGTCACCCTCCTGACAGAAGCTGAAGGCTTCGCACCACAAGAGGTTGAACAACTTGTCACCTATCCCTTGGAGACTGTGCTGAATGGTATGCCGGGCGTGCTGCGGCTACGGTCTGTCTCCAGTGTCGGTCTGTCGATTATATATGTCGAGTTCGACTGGGGCACCGACGTTTATCGCAACAGGCAATTGGTGGCGGAACGGCTGGCACTCGTGCGCGACCAGCTTCCAGCAAACGTGCAACCACAAATGGGCCCGATCTCGTCAATAATGGGCGAGATAATGCTGGTCGCGATCACCGGAAAAACAATTTCGCCAATGAAGTTGCGCGAGATCGCCGACTTCGTTGTCCGCCCGCAACTGCTGACAATTTCAGGCGTGGCGCAGGTCATCCCGATTGGCGGCGAGGTTCGGCAATACCGTGTGAGCCCTGACCTCGTGGCAATGCAAAGGTTGCAGATAACGCCAAAAATGATTGAGGGAGTTATATCCGAATTTGGCGCCAACACTGGCGGCGGCTTCATTGATCAGCACAGTCGCGAGTACCTCATCCGAAACATCGGTCGCACGACAAAGCTCGATGATTTGCGGAATCTTGTCGTCGTCATGCGGGGATCTCAGCCGATCCTTCTACGTCAAGTCGCAGACGTCGATTTCGCAGCACGCGTAAGACGTGGCGATGCGGGTTTCCAAGGCGAGCCTGCTGTCATAATAGGGGTACAAAAACAGCCGCAAGCCGACACCGTCGCCCTCACACAACAGATAGAAACTGAGCTGAGGAAAATTCAACGCACGATGCCGGAGGGCGTTGTTGCGGACAGAGTTCAATTCCGCCAGTCTACATTCATTGAAAACTCGATAGACAACGTGAAGTCCGTGCTCATCGAGGCGGCAATCGTCGTCGCGCTCATACTGTTGTTGTTCTTAATGAACTGGCGGGCAACCGCGATCTCACTAACCGCAATTCCGGTGTCGATCCTGATCACCGTTCTCGTTTTCAAATACTTTGGACTGTCGATCAACACCATGACACTTGGCGGTCTGGCGATTGCGATTGGAGAGCTTGTCGACGACGCCGTTGTCGGTGTTGAAAACGTACTGAGGCGGTTGCGTTTGAATCAAGAGCGAGAGGTGCCACAGCCGCACCTAACCGTAGTTCTGAACGCCTCGCATGAAGTGCGCTCCGGTATCGTCTATGCCACGGCAATCATCGTACTTGTATTTGTTCCGTTGTTTGCCCTGACAGGAATTGAGGGCCAGCTGTTTCGACCGCTCGGCGTTGCATACATCGTTTCGATACTCGCAAGCCTGATCACGTCAATCACACTGACGCCAGTCATGTGCCACTATCTTCTCAAAACACCTCGTGAGACGGAAGAAAAAGACACCTTCATTGTGAGGTTGCTAAAGGCTGGCAACAAAAAACTCCTGAACATCGCACTAACCCACGGCCGGATCGTTGTCTTGAGTGTTGCAATTGCCGTGATCGGTTCAGCGGCTGTTGCATGGAAACTGCCACGCGCGTTTCTGCCGGCGTTCAATGAAGGTACATTGCTGGTCTCAATTCTTTATAACCCAGGCATTTCTCTGGCGGAATCAAGTCGCCTTGGCAGCGTTGCCGAACGCATCGTGATGAAGGTCGAGGAGGTCAAGTCGATTGGCCGCCGAACGGGCCGCGCTGAACTTGATGAGCATGCCGAAGGCATTCACACGAGCGAGCTTGACGTTGACCTCCACAAGTCGGATCGATCTCGCGATGAAATCTTCAATGATATCCGCCAGCGCCTTGCCATACTCCCAGCTGTCATCAACATCGGCCAACCGATCAGCCACCGGCTTGATCATATGTTGTCAGGCATTCGTGCTCAAATCGCACTGAAAATATTCGGAGAAGATCTCGACCGTTTGCGGACGCTCGCCGCGAACATGCAGTCGCGCCTTCGAGCAATCCCTGGCATCGTCGACCTGCAAATAGAAAAACAAGTTCTAATCCCACAATTGCAGGTGGTCCCAGACTTCGAGCGTGCGGCTCTTTATGGCGTCACGCCGGCAGCGCTGACCGGCACACTTGCTCACCTCTCAAACGGCAATCGCGTCTCGCAAGTGATCGAAGGTAACCGCCGTTTTGATGTCGTGATGCGGCTAAAAGATGAGGACCGATCGACGCGTGGTCTTGGCGAAGCACTGGTCGCGACACCAACGGGTTACGTGCCCTTAAACCGACTGGCATCAATCAAAGAAGCCGACGGCCCCAACCAAATCCTTCGCGAAAACCAGCAACGCCGCATTGTCGTTTTGGCAAACGGCGACGGCAAACAGGATATGGCGGCGATCATTGCTGATATTCGCAATATTATTGACCAAACCGAACTGCCGCCAGGTTACGTCACACGACTGGAAGGGCAGTTCCAAGCACAGGAAGAAGCGACCCGAACCATCGGCCTTCTGTCGCTAATCTCGCTTTCGCTGATCTTCGTCGTCTTGTACAGCCGCTACAATTCAGTTGTTCTTGCGGGGATAATATTGACAAACATACCACTCGCGCTCATCGGCAGTGTTGCAGCTCTGTGGATTGCCGGATTACCGTTTTCTATCGCAAGTTTAATCGGTTTCATCACATTGGCTGGCATCTCAGCACGCAACGGAATTCTCAAAGTCAGCCATTACATCAATCTCGCTCTTTTTGAAGGTGAGACGTTCGGACGGGACCTCGTCATCCGCGGCTCACTAGAGCGTTTGACACCCGTGCTCATGACCGCGTTGTCGGCGGGGTTAGCGCTCCTCCCTCTCATGATCGGATCAGACGAACCGGGACGCGAAATTCTACATCCTCTCGCTGTTACGATTTTCGGCGGTTTAATTTCAGCGACCCTAATCGACTCATTCTTGACGCCATTGCTGTTTTACAAATTTGGCCAAAAGCCGCTCGAACACATCCGCGCCACCCATCAAGACACCGCAGAGGCGCGTCTTGGCGATGACGCAAACGCAATCCAAGCCTACTAGCCACTTGATAATCGGAGACAAAAATGAACTCAGCTCTACGCATCCTTGTCGCTGTCATTTGCGCGATCGGTCTTTCGATTTCGCAAGGCTTTGCACACGATGAAAAGGCAACTCCAGGCACTGCAAAGCATGGTGGTCAATACACTGTCTACGACGTGCACCACGGAATCGAAATGGTGGCGACAGACAGCAAACTTGTCTTCCACATGACGGAGGATCTTGAACCAATCGACATGACGGGCGGCACGTTCAAAGTATTCATACAAGCCGACACCGAGACAGAAGCTCTGACGCTCAAGCCAGAGGGCAGCATGCTTACAACAGAGCTATCAAGCCCCCTTCCCAAAGGCGCAAAGATCGCTCTCTCTGGAAAAGATGCAGACGGTCACAGCCTACAAGCTCGCTTTGTAAAAGAATAAACTGGTGATGTCTCCGCGCGAGGTCAGAATTGCGTATCAACACGGCCGCTGCGAGCCTTGCAATCATCTCGCCTCGCGCCGCACTGCCAGCCTCCAACAATATCTGTCAGGCGTTTAACCGCCAAAGTTCGTTGACGCCGCGAACGATGTTGCACGACCGCTTGGCGTTTACTTATCAGGTTTGGCGGATATAACTTCGTGGCGAAGCGCAACAGCATCCTGCGTTTCAACATCCAGAAGGCGCGCAACAAGAGTTACCATCGATCGCTCGTCGTAATCAATATGACCGTCGGCAAGAGTTATTTCCCATAACAGTCGGACAATTTCGTGCCGCCCCTCCCGATCCAAATTCTTATGCAGGACACGAGTGAAGCGATGGACGTCAACTGCATCCTCTTCTCTCCTTTCGGCTTCCTGGATAAGCGTCTCAGTATCATCTGATGTCAGCTTGAATCGTCTGGTCAGAATATCGCGTAGCATTTTGGTTTCTTCAACGGACTGATATCCGTCGGCCTTGGCGCAGTGAACAAGCAATGCCGCGCACGCTAGCCTCAGGGCTTGCTCATCAAGATTTTGTGGAGGGTTGTCCTCCAACAGGTCGGTGATGAAGTTTTCAATTTTCCGGAACATATGTTCGTAAACCCTTGTTTTTAATCTCTGTCGTGTAGCTGAGTGCAAAGAAAGTTGCGGCTAAGAAAAAGTATCGCCCTCGCGTCAGCGGAGTATCCTACAGCCCCGATCGGACGCGTTAGGTTATTCGTGGACCTCACAAGTGTAGCATCAAAACATCCGGTCAATAACGCGGAGCTGAATTACCACGAACCTTGTTACTTGGATCGATCGTGGGTGTCAGGCTTTTCTTGCACCTCGTCAGGCTCCCGAAATGGCTGGCTTAGCATAAGATCCAATCGCTGTTCTACCGGGTCCCGGAATTGCTCTAACCCGATGACCATACGCACATGCCCATCAGCTGGTTGGTCAAGATAGGTTCCAAACAAACGATCCCACCAAGGCAGATTAAATCCGAAGTTAGAATTGGTTTCACGCACAATAACCGAGTGATGCACACGGTGCATATCCGGCGTCACCACAAGCCAGCGCATAACGCGATCCAATCCAAGCGGCATATGAATGTTGGAGTGATTGAACATCGCCGTTGCGTTCAGCAACAGTTCGAACACGAGAACGGATATTGCCGGTGTACCGAGTACTGTCACAACGGAGAGCTTGATGATCATTGACAATACAATCTCGATTGGATGAAAGCGCGCGCCAGTGGTGACATCGAACTCCTGGTCTGCATGATGCATGCGATGCAACCGCCACAATATTGGCACGGCGTGGAAGAGGACGTGCTGCCAGTAGATCACGAGGTCGAGGATCAGAACGGAAACCAATACGGTCGTCCATACTGGAAGCTGCCAATTGTTGAAAAGACCCCACCCCTCGCTTTCGCATAGCATTGCCAGTGCAACAGCACTCACCGGAAAAAGAACGCGGACAGCAAGGCTATCGATTACCACGATGCCGAGATTGCTCGGCCACCGAGTACTGCGGCTGGTGTCGTGTGGACGTCGAGGTGACGTAAGTTCCCACAGCGCCATGAGCATGAACACGAAAGCAAATGCTGCAAGACGGACCTGGGGCTCGTAACCAATTAAGAATTCAATCATCGGAAAGAACGCTCCGTACCGTTTTCGCCTGTGGTCTCATAGTGAACTGAGCAAACCTTTTTATACTGGACCCTTGCCGCTATCATAGATCTTTGAAAAGAATGCCTGCAACTAGGTCTGGGAGCGGTTCATCGGTGTCGGCCGCTCAATATCCGATGACCGAGTTCAGCGGATCGAGTAGGCCCAAATAAAAGCGGCGTTTCAAGACAACTTGAAACGCCGCTCTCATATCATCTTCAAACCAGCCGCGATGGCCGGTTCGCTACTTTTAAGCTAGGTCGAAGCGATCAAGGTTCATGACCTTGCCCCATGCAGCGGCAAAATCTTGCGCAAATGTCTGCTCCGCGTCCTCACATGCATAGACTTCTGCGAGCGCGCGTAGCTGCGAGTTCGAACCGAAGACAAGATCGGCGCGTGTGGCGGACCACTTAACCTCGCCCGTGGCCTGATCGCGACCTTCAAACACATCCTTTGAGTCCGCGGCAATTGCCCAAACCGTATCCAGATCGATCAGGTTGACGAAGAAATCATTACTCAATGTTTCAGACTTCTTAGTGAGGGCACCATGTTTGGACTGGCCAACGTTGGCATTGAGCACACGCATGCCGCCAACGAGAGTTGTCATTTCAGGTGCCGTCAGTGTGAGCAATTGCGCCTTATCGATCAACAGCTCCTCGGCCGATCTGACATGTCCGTTTTTGAGGTAATTGCGGAACCCGTCTGCGGTCGGCTCAAGGACTGCAAAGGAGTCCACATCGGTCTGGTCCTGCGACGCGTCCGTACGACCCGCCGAGAACGGAACTTCCACATCATGGCCAGCATTCTTCGCGGCCTTTTCTACAGCAGCACAACCACCCAAAACAATCAGATCGGCTATTGAAACTTTTTTGCTGCCCGACTGGGCACTGTTGAACTCAGTCTGGATCGCCTCCATTGACTTCAGAACAGTTGCAAGCTCGGCCGGATCGTTGACGTCCCAGTCTTTTTGCGGGGCAAGTCGAATGCGCGCGCCGTTCGCACCACCACGTTTGTCGCTACCACGGAATGTGGAAGCCGACGCCCAGGCCGTCGAAACAAGTTGGGCAATAGATAGGCTTGAAGCAAGTAACTTGGCCTTGAGGGACGCGATGTCTTGCTCGTCGATCAGTTCATGATCGACATCGGGAACTGGGTCTTGCCACAACTGCGGCTCAGACGGCACGAGTGCGCCAACCCCGCGAACGTAAGGTCCCATATCGCGGTGGGTCAGCTTGAACCATGCTTTGGCAAAAGCGTCAGCCAATTCCACCGGATTCTCATGGTAGCGCTTAGAAATTGGCGCATAGATCGGGTCCATCTTCAAAGCCATGTCCGCGGTCGTCATCATAAGTGGCTGCGTCTTAGATGGATCGTGAGCCTGAGGCGGCGCATCGGCAGAAGATGCAGTTGTTGGTGTCCACTGATGCGCACCAGCCGGGCTCTGCGTCAGTTCCCAATCATAGCCGAGCAGAACGTCGAAAAAGCCGTTGTCCCATTTCACCGGATTGATCGTCCAGGCACCTTCGAGACCACTGGTGATCGTGTCATCACCTTTGCCAGCGCCGAAGGTGTTCTTCCAACCGAGGCCTTGTTCTTCGATGCTTGCACCTTCGGGCTCGCGACCGACGTACTGGTCCGGGTCGGCGGCACCATGGGCCTTGCCGAATGTGTGCCCGCCGGCAACGAGTGCAACGGTCTCCTCGTCATTCATTGCCATCCGCTTGAAGGTGTCGCGAATGTCGCGGGCGGACGCGAGCGGATCGGGATTGCCGTTCGGGCCTTGCGGGTTGACGTAAATCAGACCCATCTGAACAGCGCCGAGCGGGTCTTCGAGCTGCCTGTCACCGCTATAGCGCTGGTCGCCAAGCCACTCTGTTTCTGGACCCCAGTAGATGTCTTCTTCAGGCTCCCAGATGTCTTCGCGGCCACCGGCAAAACCAAACGTTTTGAAACCCATCGTCTCCAAGGCGCGATTGCCCGCGAATATCAACAGGTCGGCCCAGGAGATTTTCCGGCCATACTTCTGTTTGATCGGCCAGAGCAAACGGCGCGCTTTGTCGAGGTTGCCGTTGTCAGGCCAGCTGTTGACGGGAGCGAAGCGCTGATTGCCCGCTCCTGCGCCACCGCGGCCGTCATGGATGCGGTACGTACCGGCACTGTGCCACGTCATGCGAATAAAGAACGGTCCATAGTGCCCGTAGTCCGCTGGCCACCAGTCCTGCGAATTC
>JAJFHI010000260.1 GCA_021775715.1 Hyphomicrobiaceae bacterium
GAGCGCAGAGCGCGAAATATTCCAGCTGGTCGTGAGTGACATGTATTGGCCCAATCCCCATCAAGTGACCTTGAGACCGTTAAAGCCTACCGAACCAAATTGACGACAACATCGGTTAGCTCTGCACCCGTCTGGAAGACCTTGGAATTCGCAGTGTAGTTTCGCTGTGTCTCAATCATGCTTGTCAACTCAGATGCAATATCGACAGTGGATTGCTCCAACGCCCCCGAGACAATGCTACCCAGCCCTCCGGAACCAGGCACGCTCACCCGGACCTCTCCCGAGTTTGAATCAGCAGCAAAGATGTTTCCGGAAATCGCCTGAAGGTTGTCCGGACTGACGACAGTGGCAAGTGGAATTGAATAGGCCTTCACGCGAACCCCGTTGTCATAGACGGCGTAAAGGTCGCCCAGCGGAGTTATCTCCATTCTGTCAACGCCTGTCGCGCTGTTGCCGTTCACAACCGTTGCTTCGTGGATCAAGAAGTCACTTGCAAGTTGGCTCGACTTCGAAATATCGATAGAAAGAGTTGAGCCATCCGGCACTGGCACGTCAAAGAGACCTGTCGCCGGATTTACCAGCCCGCCAGACGTCGGATCGAAATCTAACGTCGTTGTCGCAAGAGGGCCGGCGGCGTATGGAAATCCAGCGGCGCCAACATCTGCACGATCATAGACTGAAAGCTCCCATTGCTCGGAAGCTGTTTTTGATACAAATATATCAAGCGTGACCTCACGTCCGAGATTGCCAAATGCCACCATTGATGTCTTAGCAGTAAATTCTGACAAGGGCCCATTTGCCGATGGCAAATTAGCAGCAGGAATAATGTCGGCATCGGCTGGAAAATTCATCGACAAGCCACCGACCGTCGATGCACTTGCCTGCAAAGCCGATGCACCGAACGTCACTAGCTCCAATCCCGCTGTTCCATTCGCAACAGGGGCCTCTCCGTCGCCACCAACCGGATAACCCATCAACTTGTACCCAGAGGCGTTGACCATTTCGCCGTCCCCATTAAGGACGAACGATCCAGCCCTGGTCAGGAAGGTTTCATCAGTGTTGCCTTCAACTAAAAAGAACCCGTCCCCCTGCACAGCAAGGTCGGTGACCGATTGGGTATAGGTAAGAGCTCCCTGCTCAGACACCGTACGTCGTACAGACGTTTGAACGCTTCCCGAAGTGTATTGCGTTTCAGATGACGTCGGAATGAGGGTGGAAAACTCGGCCGAGGCACGCTTGTAACCAGTTGTGCCAGCATTCGCGATATTGTCTGAAACTGTCGACAGCCGGTCAGCTTGCACACGCATTCCTGAGATGCTCGTCCGCATTGTCCCAAACAAGCTCATATTCATCTCTCCGAGTTAGAATTCGTCCATCTGCTCGGAGCAATAAAAGCATGCGTAGCTTGTGCGACGCTGATCTGAGAGACCTGCTCTCGCTCAGACCGCCGGGTCGATCAACCTGTAACCAATGAACCGCAACGATTCGATCGGATCGTAGCCGAGCCGCGTGCGCAACTTCTTGCGAAGCTTACTGATGTGGCTTTCGATTACATTTTCATCGATGTCTTCGTTGAACAATCCATAGACCGAGCTGAAGATCTGACTCTTCGTTGCCCAGCGCCCACTCTTCGTTGCAAGATATTCGAGGATGCGAAGCTCACGCCGTGGAAGAGGAAGTGGCTCACCGCCTACAATCGGGTCCTGCCCATCGGTAAAGATAACAATCTGTCCGACCGAAAGCTCACAAGCCTCGTCGCCTCCTCGGCGACGTATCGCATTAATTCGGGCAATTATTTCACGAACATGGACTGGCTTGTTGACAACATCATCAAACCCGGAAGCGAACAAACTTAGCGTATCATCCAAGCTCTTATCATCACTGAGCGCGATCACAGCAGCCTTAGTTCGTCCTTTTATGAGCTTGGACACAGCCGCCCGGTCCGCAAAACTGCCGAGCAAGAATGCTTCTACAGAATTGATATCAACTTCCGATGCGCTCTCAACCCAGTCCGTCAGCTCGTACGGCGCAAGCCCCTCAGCCGCAATACCCTCGTGCGAAAAACCAGACCGATACCCGTCTGAAACAATCTTACGCTCATCCGCAATCAGAATCATCTACAGCCCCCGCCGGCAGTTTGTTAATTGTCTGCTAACTTCAGAATCATGTGATTTGCTGCATATATCCACAACTCAATTTTGAACGAAGTAAACAAAACCTTCCTCGTTGCTAGCCCGCAACATAATGATTGCTCGCAAGGTAACGGCGGGCAATCCATTGCTAAATTAATTTGTGCAACCGGTCCCCGAAGCCTCTGATATACCAATATTTACAGTGTTAGTTCTCACCGCATAGAACGAGTGAACAGCGAGGCAAGCTGTGGAATTCATCAAAAACTTACGACTCAAGTCAGCTTCACATAAGTTTGGAATGTCGGCGCAGGAAAGGTGACGTGCCATCGACGGGCTGTAGATTGGATGCACTGGCCTGATGCTTGGGAGACAGAGGCTGACAACCGTCATTGCGGTCGCAAATCTCTATTCGAAACGACGGGCAAACAGATTGAGAAGCTATCTGTAGAACACCGGCGCCTGACCTCCAAACATCCGGTGGCACAGTATTACTCCAGGGCTTCGACCTCGTAATCGCACCGCAAACCGCTGCTTTTGCAAAGCTTAGGTTTTTATCTCTCAGGCCATGAGAATGCACAATCAAGGGAGTTCAACACTCGGCCTGCGTGTTAAACAGCGACGGCGAATGAATCCGGCCGGGCCATCTCCCAGAACTTTGCGAATGCCGGATGCTTCGCTGCTCCATTCAACAGGATTCCAGGTTCCAGCCAGTCGTATTGACTAGCAGCAGACCGGACCTCTCGACTATTGACGCGGATCATCAAATGATGAGGTGTGAAGCCAGAAGGGTGTTCCAATCCGCAGGCTTCAACGGTTTCCTTCAAAGCCTTCAATGTGTTGTTGTGAAAGCTTGCAACACGCCTGTATTTTTTATCGACGACCAGCGCGTTGTAGCGCCCCGGATCCTGTGATGCTACACCGGTCGGACATTTGTCCGTGTGGCAAGCCTGAGCCTGTATGCAGCCAATCGAAAACATGAAGCCACGCGCGATATTGCAAGAATCAGCCCCCATAGCAAAAACGCGCACCATGTCGAACGCACTAATAATCTTGCCTGACGCAACAATCTTGATCCTGTCGCGCAGACCAAGGCCTACGAGCGTATTGTGCACCAGCATCAGACCGTCTCTGAGGGGCGCGCCCATATGATCGGCAAACTC
>JAJFHI010000027.1 GCA_021775715.1 Hyphomicrobiaceae bacterium
TGCGCGACACGAAGTTTGTTTGGATTGGCCAGAGCGAGATGCGGCATGCCAATGCTGCCCGCAACGGCCGCTCCACCTGCCAGCACATTGCGGCGGGTGATCATTGCATGTCTCCTTCACGGCACTGCCGATATCTATTCAAGAATTCCATCCCTTATTTTCAGTCCCTTTCCGGATCTTTATTTTGTCCGGTTTCATATGGGAATTTCGCTTTTTGCGAAAGGCCTTAATCCTATCTGCGGTCGTGGGTATCATTAATCAATGCCTGCTTCGCGCAAGCTTAGCAAAACGATACCACGCACCTAACCTTAAACTTATGTAACGCAGGAATGTACGTATTACATGGCAAACGCCGATCGCAATCACATTGATTAACTCCGTAGCCCGCGTTTAGAGCGCGTTGTAACAGCCTTGCGCGCGCGCGATGCGATCGGGAATTCTTCCCGTTTTTTCATGGGACGCTCCCCTGAAAGTCCGCCGAAACCATTTCAAATCGCCAAACATGTCTGCCACGCGCTTGCTTTTGCGGGCGCACCACCGAACAATGCCTAAGCCCCTTAAACCTGTCGGAGATTTCATGTTTACGGCCTTCTTTTTGGCGTACACATTGGCCCTAATGTAATGATATAACGTTTGCATGCAGGAGTGCGAATGTCGAACTGACGGCAGGTTAAGCAGATCTACGCGACCGCTCCCGATCAAGGAAAATGCTTGTCTTGGCTCGTACCGCCACTAAATTGCGTCAAAAAAGAAATCTTAGGAAGGAAATGATCTTGGCGTCTCACGTCCCGAAGTTTCGCAAGCCCAAATTCGGCAGGCCCTCTGCCCGGTCAGTTGCCGTCGTAGTACACGCCGACCGCACTCGACTGATATGGCTTAGCGCGCTTTTATTTGCAGCCTTGGCCTTAACCATTAGCGGTAAGCCTGTTGCGGCCCAGGACGGCGCCGGCACACAGACCATCAAGATCGTTTACCTGCGCGAAAACCAAGACAAACTTTCTCCCATATCCCTGCTCGACCAGCCCACGGAAGACCGTGGCTTTGCCGGTGCCGAGCTTGGCATCAAGGACAACAACACGACTGGTAGCTTTGTTGGCCAACACTTCGAACTCACCAAATTCGAAAGTGCAGACCCTGCCGAACTCATCGCCGAAGCCGTCAAGCGTGCGGCAGCGGGCGAAGGTCTGATTGTCGCCGACGTTGCACCACAAACGCTTTTGAAAATAGCGGATGCGGTGGGCGGAAAAGATGCCTTGATCTTCAACGCAAGCGCCCACCACGGCAATCTGCGCGAAACTGACTGCAGGGCGAACGTCAAACACACAACGCCCTCCTACGCAATGCTGGCGGACGGCCTCACACAATACCTCGCTTGGAAGAAATGGCGCCGCTGGTTCCTTGTCTCCGGTCCATCACCCGAAGACCAGTTGTTTGCCGATGCGCTCCGCGCGTCTGCGAAAAAGTTTGGCATGAAAATCGTCGAAGAACGCACGTTTAAATATGATGCCGGTGCCCGGCGCACCGATGGCGGCTACGATCAAATCCAGCAACAAATTCCAAAATTCACGCAAAATGCGCCCGACTACGATGTCCTCGTTATTGCTGACGAAGCGGGCTTGTTTGGCGCCTACTTTCCATATCGCACATGGGATGCGCGCCCCGTGGTCGGCACCGTCGGGCTCTATCCGGCAAGCTGGCACCCAGCCATTGAATTGTGGGGCGGAACACAGTTCCAAAACCGCTTCCGCCGCGACCATAATCGTCCCATGACGGCACTCGACTACGACGCGTGGGTGGCTGTGCGATCCATAGGAGAAGCAGCGACGCGCACACAGAAATCAGCCGCCAAATCACTGATTGAATACATGCGGTCGGGCGAGTTCGAAATCGCTGCTTTCAAAGGCCAAAAGCTGACTTATCGCAAATGGAATGGGCAGCTGCGTCAACCTATATTCATCGTGACTGATAAATTACACGTGACAGTGTCGCCGCAGAAAGAGTACCTGCACCGATTCTCAGAACTTGACACATTAGGGATCGACAAACCCAAATCGCAATGCCGTGTGTTTACCAATTAAATGCGGACGAGGCCTAATCGTTCGCCGCACCAACAACGGACAATGCGGGCAGCCATACCAAAAATTAAAAAAAAATTCTCAGGGCACACGCATACAACGACCTAGAACGACTTGGAGGAAACTAAGTGAACGCTAATCGACGATTTTCGACCACGACTTTTGCGGCGCGGTTGTTTGCACTTTCGATGCTGACCATGAGCGCGCCTGCGATGGCCGATCGCGCATTTGTCTCGAATGAAAAAGACAACACCGTTAGCGTGATCGATATTGATGCAGGCACCGTAATTGAGACGATCAAAGTCGGCCAACGTCCCCGCGGTCTCATCCTTGCCCACGACGGAAAATGGATGTTGGTCGCGGTCAGCGATGACAACCGTATCGAGGTGTACGACACCGAGACCTACAAGTTTGTCAAAAGCCTGAAGTCCGGCGAAGACCCCGAGTTGTTCGCAATGCACCCCGACGGCAAACGGATTTTCATTGCCAACGAAGACGATAACCTGGTCACTGTTGTTGATATCGACAGCAACAAAATTGTTGCCGAGATTCCGGTCGGTGTGGAGCCGGAGGGCATCGGCATGAGCCCCGACGGCAAGACCGTGGTCAACACGTCGGAAACGACGAACATGGCGCACTTCATCGACACGGCCACCAATAAAATCGTCCATAACGTTCTCGTCGATCAACGCCCGCGCGTCGCAGAATTCACGGCCGACGGCAAACAACTCTGGGTCAGCTCGGAAATCGGCGGCACGGTATCTGTGATCGATGTCGCGACGCACAAGGTAATCAAGAAAATTAAATTCGATGTTGCCGGGATCACACCTGAGACCATTCAGCCCGTCGGTGTGCGGATCACAAAGGATGGTAGCAAGGCATTTGTCGCCCTTGGCCCGTCCAACCGCGTTGCCGCTGTCAACGCCAAAACCTTTGAGGTGGAGAAATACATCCTCGTCGGCCAGCGCGTATGGAACTTGGCTTTCACACAAGATGAAAAATTCTTAATGACCACCAATGGCACATCGAATGATGTTACGATTATTGATGTCGCCAAACTTCGCGGCGTTAAAAGCATCAAAACCGGTCGCTATCCCTGGGGCATTGCGATCGGCAATTAACTTTACTTTCGTGCGAGGGCGATCAACTCGGGTACCGATTGAAATCCCTCCCGACTCTTGAAACCTGCGGGCCGTTCGGTCTGAGTATTCCAAGTGCTGTCGCTGTCCGGGAGGATGCGATTGCACTTTGAATTTATTTGGGAACGCATAAAATGGCAGTAAATGCTCAAAATTACGACGTTGGCGGATATCTGCTTCGCTTTGTCGGTTCCGACGTCCCGCTAAAGAAAAACATGTAATAGAAAAATGCAAGACATGCTCAATCGCGCCGACACTCCTCCAATCTCCAATGCGCTCCATATCAAGGGCGTCAGCCACACATTTGGATCTTTCAAGGCATTGGATAATGTGTCCCTTGAGGTCGAACGCGGCAGTTTCACGGTTCTGCTCGGGCCGAATGGCGCCGGCAAATCAACGCTGTTTTCGCTTGTCACGCGTCTCTACGATAACGTATCCGGCACGATCGACATTCTTGGCGCCGATATTCGCCGCCAGCCAACGTTGGCACTCAGACGCCTTGGCGTTGTCTTTCAAAGCAGGACGCTTGATTCAGACCTGTCGCTTGCGCAGAACCTTTACTATCACGCAAAGCTGCATGGCTTTTCCGGCACCGAAGCGCGCGAACGCGGAGCCCATGCCTTGAAGGTTGTTGGCCTTTCCGACCGCGCAGACCACAAAGTTCGAGAGCTCTCAGGCGGCCAGGCACGGCGCGTTGAAATCGCCCGCTCGTTGCTGCATCGCCCAGCTATGTTGTTGCTCGATGAACCGACCGTCGGCCTCGATATCGCGTCGCGTGAGGGCGTAGTGAAAATCGTCCGAGATCTGGTCCGGCGCGAGAACCTCGGCGTTTTGTGGGCCACACACTTAATTGACGAAATTGAAGAATCCGACCGCGTCGTCGTCATGCACAAGGGTAAGATCCTTTACGCTGGCACAGTCCCCGGCATGCTCGAACATGCCGGTGAAGCTAACATTCGCTCGGCGTTCAATAAACTCGTCGATGCCGATACTCCGGATAACAAAGCAGGGGCCGCGGCATGAGCGTCGAAAGCATTCCACAGTCCGAACTCGAAACGACTGACGGTTATTCCGATGCCGAAACTTGGCGCGGCGGCGTTTGGGGCTATTTTGCCTGCTTCAGCGGTATCGTTTGGCGCGAAGTTCTCCGCTTTCTGCATCAACGCGAGCGCTTCTTGTCCGCTCTCGTGCGCCCGCTTGTCTGGCTCTTTATCTTTGCCGCTGGATTTCGCCAGACGCTCGGCTTATCGCCAATCGAACCATACGAAACCTATGTGCTTTACGAGCAGTACATCACACCCGGCCTGATGGGGATGATCCTGCTGTTCAATGCCATGCAGTCGTCCCTCTCTATGGTCTACGACCGCGAGACCGGCGCGATGCGCACACTGCTCGTCAGTCCTTTTCCGCGCTCGTTCCTGTTATTATCGAAACTCATCGGAGGCGTTTCCGTAGCGCTTCTCCAGGTCTACGTATTCCTTCTCATCGCGCGAGCCTGGGAGATCCAGGCCGGCGGCACGCCGCTGTTTTCAATTGGCAACTTCGATTTTCAGATCGGCTACATCACCGTCCTTCCAGCGCTTATCATGTCAGGCCTAATGCTTGGTGCACTGGCACTGTTCATGTCGTCGGTGATCAAACAGCTTGAGAACTTCGCAGGCGTGATGAACTTCGTCATCTTCCCGATGTTCTTTGCCTCCTCCGCGCTCTACCCAATTTGGCGCGTCGAAGAATCGAGCCCGGTTTTGGCGGCGGTCTGCCGCTTCAACCCTTTCAGCCACGCCGTCGAGCTGATCCGTTATGCCTTCGAGGG
>JAJFHI010000261.1 GCA_021775715.1 Hyphomicrobiaceae bacterium
CGGACGTTGTCCGGTGAAACCGTTGTCCTGACATTAGCAGACGGTCAAAAGGCTATCGAGCAAAACATAACGATTGCCGCCGGAGCACCAACTTCAACGCTCAGCAATCTTAGCTTGCAGCTCAAATACATCGTCTTTGCCCTGATCGGCGGCTTCATTCTAAACCTGATGCCCTGCGTCTTGCCGGTGCTCTCAATAAAATTGCTGTCGTTTGCAAACCACCGTAACGCAACGCCTGCCCGCATCCGCAAAAGTTTTCTGGCGACGGCGGCAGGCGTCATCTCCTCAATGCTAATCCTCGCATGTGCCCTAATTGCCTTGCAAAGCTCAGGACAAAGCATTGGATGGGGTATTCAGTTCCAACAGCCGGTGTTCATTGTGGCAATGGCCACAATCGTGACTTTGTTTGCCTGCAACTTATTTGGGTTCTATGAAATTGTCCTGCCGGCTCGCATTTCCAACTGGGCCGGACAGGCCTCCAACGCCGAGCACGGAGTTGTGGGGGAATTTTCGGCAGGCGCTTTGGCGACGCTGTTGGCAACTCCCTGTTCGGCGCCATTTATCGGCACAGCCGTCGGCTTTGCTCTTGCCGGTAGCACCGTCGATATCTTGACAATCTTTGCCAGCCTGGGCGTCGGCCTTGCCCTTCCCTACATCGCCGTTGCCATCCACCCAGGTCTTGTCCGGATCATGCCTAAACCTGGTCAGTGGATGGTGACGTTGCGTGTTGTCCTTGGCTTTGCGCTGGCAGCGACAGCTGTGTGGTTGCTCTATGTGCTCGCCGGACAAGTCTCGACCACCTCACTGGTTGTTATTGCAGCACTTCTCATTTTGCTGACTGCATCACTTGCGTTCCGCCAATCCATCGCTGCGCTGTTCTCACAAACCGCAGCAATCGGCTTGGCGATCGCAATCTGTGTTGCAACGATTGCATCGTCGTTTGCACTCCAACAGCAAGCACCGGAACGGACCACGACCACATTTGCAAACCGCATCACGTGGCAAAAGTTTGATCGTGACAAAATTAAGAGCCTCATTTCCCAGGGCAAAACCGTATTTGTTGATGTCACTGCCGACTGGTGCATCACCTGCAAAACCAACAAGTCGCTTGCCATCGACACAAAATCCGTCGCTGACCGTTTGGCAACCGACGTCATCGCGATGCGCGCCGACTGGACCCTGCCAGACGAAGCCATTGCAAAATTTCTAGCTGGATATGGACGTTTCGGCATTCCGTTCAACATTGTTTACGGACCGCGCAAACCTGCAGGCGTCGTGATGCCCGAATTGCTGACACCGGCGATCGTGACGCGTGCTATTGATGAAGCCAGTGGCGCGCGCAAAGCCGAGACGCCGGCAACCGACGACACAAAGGGTTGATGTGGACCACGCCCGTCGCAAACGCCAGAACGTCGTGCTCGTTGGCGGAGGCCATGCCCAGGTGTTTGTCTTGCGCGCATTTGGTCTCGACCCGTGGCCTGACACGGACCTCACGCTTATCACCAAGGATATCCAAGCGCCTTACTCCGGCATGCTGCCAGGCTTCGTCGCTGGGCACTACAAGTTCGAAGATTGCCACATCGACCTGACAAAGCTAGCCGAGTTCGCAGGCGCGCGGCTCATTCATGGGTCCGCAACCGCCATTGACCGCAAACAGCGCCAAGTCATCGTCACGAACCAAGATCCAGTCCCCTATGACTTTCTATCGATTGATGTCGGCATTACACCGTCGATTGGCAACATAAATGGTGCACGCGAATACGCGCTTGTCGTCAAACCAGTTTCTACATTTGCGCCAAAATGGCAGGCATTGGACGAGCGTTTCACAAACACTGACCAAGCACCAACCCTTGTTGTTGTAGGCGGCGGTGCGGCAGGTTTTGAATTGGCGCTTGCAGCGAAGCATCGCTTCGACAAACAGATTCTACGCCGTGCGCCCGATGTAACCAGAAAAACGAGCGTTACCCTCATAGCCGGCAATTCAGTGCTCGCCAGCCACAACAAGCGTGCGCGCAAGTTGGCCCATGACGCACTTCAGCGCGCGGGTATCACCCTGATCGAAGATGTAGCAGTTACGGAAATACAAAAAGATAAAGTGCATTTGGCAGACGGAACAACACGGCCCGCAGACGCAACGATTGTCGCGACAGGTGCAGCTGCGGCGGCTTGGTTTGGCGAGAACGGATTGCCGGTGACGGACGATGGATTCATTCAGACACATGCGACGCTGCAATTAGTCGACGACGACGCAGTGTTCGCTGTTGGCGACTGTGCCACCAATGTTGATCACCCACGGCCAAAGTCGGGTGTGTTTGCTGTCCGTCAAGGCCCGCCGCTGGCCGAAAACCTGCGCCGGGTTGCAGCAGGTGACCCAGCGCTTGCCTTTACGCCTCAGACAGATTTCCTCACCCTGCTCTCGCTTGGCGAAAAGTCTGCGATTGCAGCGCGCGGGGCGTATGCCGCCAAGGGCCGGTGGGCGTGGTCCTGGAAAGACTGGATCGATCAGCGCTTCATGAAGAAATTCAACACACCTCAGTAGTGCGATTAATAAAACACAGAAGTCGAGACAAATCGGTTGAACTTATTGCAGACCAACGTCGAACCATGCGGTCTGATCAATACCCTGCCTAACCTCATCTGAAGGTAAATTGTACACTGGAGAGAACTTTTTGTAATCTGTCCTTACTTCTCCGGCCCTCGAAAGCCTGAGCTGCAACTTTGGGGGAATAAATACGATGGGCCTCGCCCCACATTTGCGCGCTTTAGAAGACGAGAGCATATTCATAATGCGGGAGGTCTTTTCCGAGTGCAGTAAACCTGTACTGCTTTACTCAATCGGCAAGGATTCCTCGGTTCTGCTGCACCTTGCCCATAAGGCATTCCACCCTGCGCCCATCCCCTTTCCGCTGATGCACATCGACACGACCTGGAAGTTCCGGGAGATGATCGCGTTTCGATCGGCGATGGTTGAGCGGTATGGCGCGCAGATTTTGGTTCACACAAATGCCGAAGGCGTCGCAGACGGCATTTCCCCGATCACACACTCCAGCTCGGTCTACACTGACACCATGAAGACGCAGGCCTTGCGCCAGGCGCTCGATATGCACGAATTTGACGCTGCAATTGGCGGCGCGCGCCGCGACGAGGAAAAATCGCGCGCCAAGGAACGTATTTTTTCGCACCGCTCACCAGGGCATCGATGGGACCCGAAATGCCAACGCCCCGAACTCTGGTCCTTGTTCAACACCCGGATCGGCCCAGGCGAAACACTGCGTGTATTCCCGTTGTCGAATTGGACGGAACTGGACGTTTGGCAATACATCGAAGCCGAAGACGTCCCGGTGGTCGATCTCTACTTCGCTGCCGAACGGCCGGTCGTACAGCGCAAAGATATGCTCATTATGGTTGACGATGATCGCCTGCCGATGCTGCCAGATGAGACACTTCAGATGCGCCGCGTTCGTTTTCGCACGCTTGGATGCTATCCGCTGACCGGCGCCATCGAGTCGTCAGCAACAACCCTGCCCGAAATCATCAAAGAACTTTTGCAGGCTGGTGCCTCTGAGCGCCAAGGCCGCGCCATCGACCACGACGATTCAAGTTCAATGGAACGCAAGAAGCAGGAGGGATACTTTTGAAACCCGATGCTAAAATCGCCACCAAAACAATCGCTAGCCAGGCCTCGACGCCTGGAAAAGGAACAGCAACCGGCGGGATGTTGCGTTTTCTAACGTGCGGAAGTGTTGACGACGGCAAGAGCACCGTCATTGGCCGATTACTGTATGACAGCCGGCTTGTGGTCGAGGACCACCTTGAAGCCCTGCACCGCGATTCCGCCAAGTCCGGTACGACCGGCGACGAGCCAGACCTTGCACTGCTGGTCGATGGCTTGCAGGCAGAACGTGAGCAAGGCATCACAATTGATGTTGCCTACCGCTACTTTGCAACACCGAAACGCAAATTCATCGTCGCTGACACGCCTGGTCACGAACAATACACACGCAACATGGCAACCGGCGCCAGCGTGTCCGATTGCGCCATCATTCTTGTCGATGCGCAAAAAGGGTTGTTAACGCAAACGCGTCGCCACAGCTCCATCGTTCACCTGCTTGGTATTCGCCACATCGTGCTGGCCGTCAATAAGATGGACCTTGTTGACTGTTCTCAAGAGCGTTTCGAAGAAATCTGTCGCGCCTATATGGACTTTGCCGGAAAGCTCGGTATTGCCAACGTGCAAGTTGTGCCAATGGCAGCGCGCGACGGTGATAATGTTGTCCGCCGAAGCGACCGTATGACTTGGTACAGGGGTCCGACGTTGCTGGAACACCTTGAGACCATAGATGTCGGGACCGCGGAAGACGCAGCTGGTTTCTGCCTACCCGTTCAATGGGTCAACCGACCGAATGCCAAATTCCGCGGCTACACCGGCACCGTTTCCAGCGGCACAATCGCACCTGGAAAACCAGTCGTTGTTCTACCATCCGGCCGCAAGACAAAGATACGCGAGATCCTGACCGCTGACGGACCTTTGCAATCGGCTCGGAAAGGTCGCGCGATAACGGCCGTTCTTGAAGACGAAGTCGATGTCAGCCGCGGCGACGTTCTTGCCGACCCCGCCAACCGGCCGGCAGTTAGTGACCAGGTCGCAGCAGATGTCATCTGGATGGGCGACGAACCGCTTCTGCCTGGCCGCCGGTACATCATGAAATGCGGCACACAAACACTGTCTGGCACCGTAACAACACTAAAGCACAAGCTCGATGTGGATCTACTCGACGAGGCCGCTGCGCGTGATCTCACATTGAATGAAATCGGTCTTTGCAACATTTCGTTTTCGCGCCCTATCGTTATCGCGGCCTATCTTGAAGAACGCGTTCTTGGCAGCTTTCTAATCATCGACCGCTTGACCAATGCCACGGTCGGAGT
Organism: Hyphomicrobiaceae bacterium; assembly: GCA_021775715.1. Classification (GTDB taxonomy): domain Bacteria; phylum Pseudomonadota; class Alphaproteobacteria; order Rhizobiales; family Hyphomicrobiaceae; genus JAJFHI01. The sequence continues at coordinate 4,927 of JAJFHI010000261.1, forward strand.
TGGGTTGATACGGTTCGGCCTGCGTCGTGCCGACAACGTTCACTGGCAGGCGCTTGATGTCGACAAAGCGACACGCGCCGCGACCATAGGTCAACATCCGGTATGCATCTGGTTTACGGGACTTTCAGGCTCTGGCAAATCGACGATTGCCAACCTGCTT
>JAJFHI010000262.1 GCA_021775715.1 Hyphomicrobiaceae bacterium
TGGCTTGGCCTCACAGGCTTCTTCTCGTTGGCGATCATGTTGTCGCTGTTGATTTTCATCGGCGAGGCCGTGCGTGATGCGCTCGACCCGCGCAAGACATTCCGGTGAGATCCCGCGCCATGAGCAAAGCAAAAACACTCGTCAACGTTCGCAACCTATCGGTCAACTTCAACGCCGGTGGTATTGAAACCCGTGCCGTGAAAGGTGTGTCATTCTCGATCGGCGCTGGCGAAACCGTCGCCCTTGTCGGAGAGTCGGGGTCCGGTAAAACCGTGTCGGCGCTCTCGATCCTGAAGTTGTTGCCCTACCCAACCGCATCGCATCCTTCAGGCGAGATCTTTTTTAAGGGGCGCAATCTACTGGCATCGTCCGAAGACGATATGCAGGAAATTCGCGGCGATCAGGTCTCGATCATCTTCCAAGAGCCGATGACATCGCTCAATCCGCTGCACTCGATCGAGAAGCAGGTTGGCGAAATCCTAAAAGTTCACCGCGGCCTTGATGAAAGCGATGTGCATACGCGCGTAATCGAACTTCTTAGCAAGGTCGGCATTCGCGAGCCAGAAAAACGGCTTGGCGCATATCCGCACCAACTGTCCGGCGGTCAGCGCCAACGCGTTATGATCGCAATGGCACTTGCTAATGAGCCGGATCTACTGATCGCAGACGAGCCGACAACGGCCCTGGATGTTACCATTCAAGCGCAGATCCTGGAACTGTTGACGGACCTGCAAAAAGAAATGGGCATGGCCATGCTGCTCATCACGCACGATCTTGGCATTGTCCGCAAAATGGCCGAGCGAGTCTACGTGATGAAGGACGGCGAAGTTGTCGAGGAAGGTGGCGCGGAATCTGTCTTCACCAATCCGCAACACGCTTACACGCAACACCTGTTGGAAGCCGAACCAAAAGGCCTGCCACCATCGGCCCCGACGAATGTCAAAACAGTTGTTGAAACCGACAACCTCAAGGTCTGGTTCCCGATTAAGAAGGGCTTGTTACGCAAAACGGTCGATCACGTGAAGGCGGTCAATGGTGTGTCATTGCGCGTTGGCGCTGGCGAAACACTTGGCGTCGTTGGTGAATCTGGATCTGGAAAAACAACGCTTGGCCTTGCTATCCTGCGCCTGCTTTCGTCCGAAGGTGCGATTACGTACAACGGCCAGCGGATTGACGCCTACAACAGCAATCAGATGCGACCGCTGCGGCGCGAAATGCAGATCGTCTTCCAAGACCCGTTCGGCGCGCTTAGCCCGAGGTTATCGGTCAGTCAGATTATCGAGGAAGGTCTGTTAATCCAGGAACCCGACATGGCGCTCGGTGAACGCCGCCGCCGCGTGGGCCGTGCTTTAGAGGAAGTCGGTCTGGAGCCTGAAGCTCAGGATCGCTATCCGCACGAATTTTCCGGCGGTCAGCGCCAGCGTATCGCCATCGCGCGCGCCATGGTGCTCAACCCGAAGTTCGTCATGCTTGATGAGCCGACAAGTGCACTCGACATGAGTGTGCAGGCACAGATCGTCGACCTGCTGCGTGAACTACAGGAACACCACCAGCTCGGCTTCTTGTTCATCAGCCACGACCTCAAAGTCGTGCGCGCGCTTTGCAACTATGTCATCGTAATGCGTAACGGCGTCGTCGTTGAAGAAGGCCCATCGGAAGAGATCTTCTCCAATCCGAAAAAGGACTACACTAAGGCGCTTCTGGCAGCGGCCTTCGACCTTAAGGTGACACACGAAACCGAGCTTGCAAGTTAGGTGACAAAAATGTTGGTGGCTCACGAATAGGCAGTCTGGCGCTTGAAACGAACACTTCTAATCACGAGCACGGCCCAGCACGTCACAACGCTTGCCGAGCCCTTGGTTTCAGGAGCGGCGAATATGGCCGTTGGAAAGCAACTTGCGGTCCGTATTTTTCCAGACGCCGAAACTGATCTCACCAGCCTCGAAAATGGAACCGCGCGTTTTGATGACGTACAGTATCTGCTTGCGTGGCGTTACCCATTCGGACTTCTGGACGCGTTGCCCAATCTAAAGCTCATTATTTCAGCGGGCGCTGGTGTTGATCATGTGTTGCTGGACCCGGATTTGCCGGACCACATCCCGCTGGTCCGTTTCGTTGATCGCCACCTGACAACGCGCATGACAAGCTATGTTGCAAGTCAGGTGCTATTCCACACGCGCCGCCTCACGGAAGTACTCGAACATCAAAGAAACGCGCAATGGCTATACGTTTGCGATCCGCTTCCTGAGACGGTGCGTGTTGGTGTCATGGGTCTTGGCGAACTCGGCCAGGCCTCGGCATCCACACTTGTTTCATTGGGCTTTCAAATGCGCGGCTGGAGCCGGTCGCCTAAAACGATTGACGGCATCACGTGCTTTTCCGGCGACGATGGTCTCGTGCCATTTCTGGCCGAAACCGATATATTGGTCGTGTTGCTGCCACTAACGCCCCAGACAAAACACATGCTCAACCGCGATCTCTTTTCGCAGCTCTCGTGCACTGGCCGATCAGCATATCTGCCCGGGCCAGTGCTGATCAATGCCGCGCGTGGTGGATTGCAAAATGTTCCAGACATTCTAACGAGCCTTAACGACGGGACACTGTATGCCGCCTCCCTTGATGTTTTCGAAAACGAGCCATTGTCAGCCGAGCACCCGTTATGGTCGCACCCGCGCGTTGTTGTGTCGCCGCACATTGCCTCTGTCACTTCTCCACACCGGATTGCGCGATACGCTCTGAAACAGATCAGCACCTTTGAAGCAGGCGGCACTCTCGAACATACTGTTGATCGCATGCGTGGATACTGAGACCATCACAACAACACTGAGGAACCCGCTCTCATGTCTTTGACCCTAATTCATGCCCCGCAATCGCGTTCGACGACCGCACGCTGGATGCTGGAAGAAGTCGGCGTTGCATACGAAATCAGACACGTTTCCGTTGCAGATGATGAACCTCGCAGCCCAGAACACCTCGCAGCAAATTCGCTTGGCAAGGTCCCGACACTCGATCATGACGGCACCATCGTCACCGAGACCGGTGCGGTATGCGCCTACCTTGCAGACACGTTTCCAGACGCCAATCTCTGCCCAGCACCTGGCACACACGAACGTGGCATCTACTTCCGTTGGATGTTTTTTACGGCTTCGGCCTTTGAACCGGCGATGATCGACAAAGCGTTGAAGCGAGCGCCTGGCCCGAAAACGATGTTGAGCTATGGCGACTTTGATTCGACGATCGACGTAGTGGCAGGCGCTTTGGCCAAAAGTCCTTATCTGCTTGGTGACAACTTCTCAGCGGCCGACGTCGTGTTGGGCTCGAACATACGCTGGACGATGATGTTTGAAGTTTGCCCAAAACGCCCGGAATTTGTCGACTATGTTGCCCGCTTGGAAGCGCGCCCCGCTTTGCAGCGACAGCTTGAATTGGACGCCGCTCTTGCGCAAAATAAGGCGTGAGACAACCGCCGACCTTGCAATCGCGGCGACTTAAGGCATGCTGCTTACCGGGCACAGACAGGCGGTTAAAGACATGCAGACAGACGACGTTTATCGTGCGCGACTTCAACGCGCGATCGCCGATATCAAACTATGGGCGCTGAAGATTGCATCTGTAGCGAAGGTGCTTGAAAGCGACGATGCCTTTTCGTGGCGCCTGGTTGTAGAACCGCCAGTGCCAGGCTGTTGTCCGATTGAACTGATGCTGCGGATTGTCGATGACCAAGCACTCTACGATATCCGCATCGCCGGCGAAGGCTATGAAGACCGAGCAATCGAAGATTTTGATGTCTTCCTGCCCATTCTCGAGGCTGCAGCTGCTGGACAGGTGTGGCAGCGTCAGTGGACCAGCCCGATAACCGGCATGCCCGTGGCGCTTGAAACGGTTGTTATCGGTCCAGACGACGAACTCTGGAAAATTGAGCGCTTACAATCCGATACCGTCGATACGGCTGGACTATTTAAGACCACCGCTCATTACGTCGACCGCAGATTCCTACCCTACGGCCACGAGGCCGTTTAAGTGCTCCAACGTTGCAACTGATCGCGCTCACGTAGTGAAGCGGTAGCGCATATGCACCCGCTTCCAACTCAAACTAATAGAATCTAGGCCTGCGGATCGCCCAACCTTTTGATTGCAACAATTGGCCCGGACGTCTTCGCGATACGGCTTGCTGCTTCCGGCAGCGTTTCGATGACCGTGGACATATGTTGTCCGTTAGCGTGTAGCATCATGATGCCGTCGACCATGATACCAACATGGCCTTTCCAGAAAATCAGATCACCTCGGCGCAAACCTTCAAGATCGTCCGGCACGAGCACACTTGAGCCAATTTCGTTCTGCTGCATATCCGTGTCACGCGGAGGA
>JAJFHI010000263.1 GCA_021775715.1 Hyphomicrobiaceae bacterium
CGGCGTGAATAAAACCCGTCTCCAATTACGGCGAGTATGTTGGCGAGCGTTTCTGAATCGACGCCGGGCGCGATGCGTTTTTCCGCACGCAGGCGGTCGAACAGATCTTTGAAGCCATCCATGATGAATTTGTCGACCGAGTGGAAGAGTTCCGCGACACGTTCGTTGCGTGTTGATTCAAGCCAGATCTCGACACACATGAGCTGGCGGTGGCGCGGCTCGTCGACAATGCATTGATCGCCAAGCGCCGACAGCGCTGCCATGAAATCCGGTGCATCGCCAAGGTCTTTGAAGCGCTGGGCAAAGGCCTCTCGGTCACGCTCGACGATACCTGCAATGAGATCTTCTTTGGATTTGAAATAGACGTAGAAGGCGCCAGGGCTGATGCCGGCCTCAGTACAGATCTGCTGCATGCTGCAGGCATGAAAGCCATATTGCGCAAAGCAGCGCTCGGCAGCGTCGAGGATGTTCTCGCGGCGTGCCCGTTGGGTGTCTGGTGTCAGCTTTGGCAAGAGTTGTTGGCTCCAGGTGTTGTTTGGGTTGGTCTTTCTGGGCCGGCCGCAACCTGAACTCGGATGGAATGCCCGTTTATTCGCTCTGCGGCTGCAACTCGAATGCTGCGATGCACGTAAATCCCATTTCTCTCAATGACGCACGCGGCGCGGGCTGTCAAACAAAACGAACGGTCATTTTATTTGTGCGTGTGGCAGTTTAATGGCAGGTGGTGGTGAGGTGTGAGGAGGTTTGATAATTATGTAATTAAAACAGCTGCTTGATATTTTTTTAAGCGGCGTTCAAGTCGGGAGCCGTAGCGCATCATTATTGACCCAAGTGGGTTTCAGCAGGTCGGATGGTGGAGTTTTTTTGAGGTGGTGCGGGTTGGGGTGAGAAGTTTGTTTTGCCTCACGGCTATTCCTCGCATTCGCTCAGGCCTCCGGCGGCGCGGCGCAACGCGCCGGAGCGCGGTCGCGCTCTCGGCCCCTGGCATAAACGTTTTCCCTGCTCGGTTTGTCCGGAACACACAGGCGAGGGAGCTGATTGCCTGCCGAGTAAATACCGCAAGATGTTGCAATTTGGCACGACCGTCGTTTCCTCCCGTGCGATCTTCGCACATGGCACCCGGGTGCGATGATGCGAGCGACAAGCGAGCGTCTGAACCGTTCCCGGCCCCTGCGGAGCCCGACCGCAGGGAGGAGCAGCGTGAGCACAAATACCCTTTTGCGATGATGCAAGCGACAAGCGAGCGTCTGAACCGTTCCCGGCCCCGAGCGGCAGCGAGGAACAGCGTGAGCACAAAACCGCTTGTCCGATAGTCCCACGCTCTTCCGCGGGAGCATAAACAGCTCAACACCTAAAACTGCATCAAGTAATTCAACTTGCCGTACATCCTCTTGTCATCACCCAGAGCGCCGACTGCGCCGGAGAGTTCACCGCCGTCCCAACTATACCGTCCGAAGACGTCGACGCGGCCGTTATTGGTGAGAGCGTTATTAAACGCAGCCATTTCGTCGAGTTCAACGCAACTTCCGGCACCTGATGGGTCGTAGCAAAATGACTGATCGTCGGCATTCAAACCGGCCTCGATACCAACGGAGACATTTGACAGAACCATGTAGCCAAGGCGCGCACGGACGCTGCGCGTGTTGTGGGCCTGGGCCCAGGCGAGATCCCAGGATGCGAAGGCGTTGTCGCCAATGTTGAGCCAGAACTCTGCCTGTAGTTTGGCGCCGAACTCTTGCCCATCGACCCTGCCGAAATTTACATTCAATAAAGCGAGCCGGCGAACATTGTCGGGTAACGTGTGCTCAATCGACGAAACGCCGACGAGCAGTTTTGCTATCAGTGGATCGAGACGCCACATGTAGCCGACGAGCGCGTCAACAAACCATGTCTCTGCCTTGTCCTGCTCGTATTTTTCGAAGTACGCATTCCATACCTTGTACCGCCCGTAGCCGGTGACCGCTCGTAGTTTCCATCCCTCTTCATGGATATCGCCAAACGGCGCGTAGGTGCCACCGGTGTAGCCGAGCCAGGAGCCCTCTGTGACGTCAACGCCAGCCCAAAATTCGTAATGGCGTTGAGGCCTGTCATTGTTTGCTGAAATTGGGGCTGTCAGGAGGATGAGCCAAAGCAGACCCAAAGCCGACCGTAGTATTCTCCGGATAGCCACACCAACAGCAAGCTGGCCCACGCTTACTTGCAATTTACAACGCCCCACAACGCTACTCGGAAATATGTCTACTGAGTATTCCCAAGTAATAAGGGTTGCATGTCGTTCGTCTGTCAACGGAATTCAAATGCAAAACCAAGCATTCAATCAGTAGTGGAAGTATTTATTATTCAACCAAAGATTGTTATTATGGGGTTTACTTCGCATGGACAAGAGCTTGTCTTGTTGCGTTATTATGAAAAGTACAGATGTCAGGGTTCGAACATTCACGCTCGTCATGAGTGTGCATTTTTGTGCAACTCTAAATTCTTGATTTCCATTTCTGACGATTATGTTGATTCAGTTGGCACACGAGGTGTCAATTGCCGTGACACCCGACGTGTTGATCGGGTTGTGGAGCCGCCTTCAGGTGACACAGAATTTAGGTCCTGCTGATTTCTGTCGTTGGTGAGTTCCAATGCTTGCTCGCCATTGACCGTCGGTAGCGCGCCCCGACGTGGCTGCGGCTTGCGAGCCAGGCGGCGAGGTCTAACGCGTGCCGCATTGAGCGATAATCGAAACGCGGTATCGCGCCCGGACGTTTCTAACCCCTCAAGATATGGCGCCCAAATGTTTTGAGACGCAGCATCGAGTTTTTCAGGATCAAGTCTTGTAGACATTGCCGTGCGGGGTTTCAGCGGTTGCGAGCCAAGCCACAAATAAACAGCGCGCCATAGCTCTGCGGAGGTGCGCCGATTGCGAGGTCCCCTAAGTTGCAAGATCGCCGGCATGCGCCCGTCTTGATCGTCAAGACCAATCTCAACATTTGCAACGCTGCGACCGCTTTTACGGACGGAAAATATTCGCGAAAAATTACGTGCAAACCTGTCGGCATATTGATCAAGGCAATTGCTCATCTTCTCGCTTTCAAGAACAAAGTCATCAGCGGAAATAAGCGGGACAAATTCATAATCAAGGGCCGATCCCGGTGTGAGCCATCGATCGCCGGATTCCGCATCCAGTAGCGTTGCCAACACCATGCGCTGGCGCCAACCCGACAGTTCTTCTAATGCGCGTCTTAAGCTGATTTGCGGTGTCCACATCCGTCGGATTAATCGGTGACCAACGGTCGTGGGTTGATTGGCATGCCAAGCCCACGCAGCTAACAGCCAGAGATGTTCTTCCGTTTCAGGGAGTCCAATTGCGCGGTGTTGACGGGCAAGCCATCCCGCCGCCCAAAGCGCGAACGCGGGATGGCATGCCTCAAGACTCAAGTTTACGCCTTTAAGCCATGGCCCTGCAGACGCGTCGTCGGTTGGAACGAGTGTTGCGAGACGTCGGTGAAAATCAGCGTCGTCAGGAAAGGACACCATGGGTTCGACAAAAGCGCTAGCTGGCAGACGTCGCATCCACCACGGCAGCTTGATTGCTTCGGCTACTTTTTTTAAAGGCGCGCCAGATGCAAGAGCCCGTTTGGCTTTGTTGCGCTGGGACGGTTTAGCTGCACCCGTTGAAAGCGCAAACAGCAGACCAGGAAATGCTTCAGCGAGATCGTGAGCAGCCGAGAATTTCGTGACAAACTTTTGAATGTCATCGCGAAAATCCGGATGGAACGATTGCAAGCGTTGGACAGGGTTTGTGTCGAGAAGGCCAACGATTGCAGGAGCGTTCTTAGACAATGCGCAACTCCTCAGTGTGACACCCCCCGCGTCATCTCTACGTTGACTAAATAAAAGTGGCGAAAGGGCGAAGCTGCTGCCGTTTATTTGCTGCGGTCGTTCGCCAAACACCGCAATTCAGGGACGTTTGTGTTTCCAGCAACATTTGAAATGCATTTTATTGTGCAAGGTCGTGCACGAAAGCTCATGCATCGATGCAACCAATAAATTGAACGCAATCATCGGCTCAGACGTTTGTTCTGAGCGCCCGGTTGAGTGCGTTACCTAATTGAGCTTTGCCAACGCTTGTTCGAAACCAGCGAGTGAAATGGGAATGCCGATT
>JAJFHI010000264.1 GCA_021775715.1 Hyphomicrobiaceae bacterium
GGGGAGGCATCGCGTACAGCGCTTGTCTCGATGATTGCTGGCCGCGCGGTCCAGTGTGACTATACCAAGCGCGACAAACACAACCGTGCGCTTGCGTTTTGCAAGGCTGGAAAAATTGAGCTAAACCGCGAAATGGTGCGCCGCGGTCATGCCGTTTCCTACGGCAAATTCCGCAACGAGGAACGTGAAGCCAAAGCCGCCAAACGGGGTCTGTGGGGCAGCAAGTTTAAAAATCCGAAGGCGTGGCGGGCGTCGCGTGGAATTGGTCGATAAGATTGTCCTGATAGATAATTGTGTGTCTGCAACTTTCGGTTCTAAAATCTAGCTCATGAAAATTATTGAAACCAACACCGCACCAAATCCACGTCGAGTACGTATATTTCTGGCTGAAAAAAATATTTCCGTGCTAATTGAAAATATCGATTTAGGCGTCACAAACACAGCGGACTTTGCCAAATTGAATCCTGCCGGACGTGTGCCAGTGCTGGTTCTGGACGACGGCACGCCTATTTCCGAGACGATAGCGATCTGCCGATACTTTGAAGCGCTTCAGCCTGAACCGTCGTTGTTTGGCGGAGACCCGTTGGCCATCGCAACGATCGAGATGTGGCAGCGGCGGGTGGAAATGGGGCTCTTCTACCAAATCTCGCAGGTGTTGCGGCACCTTAATCCCAAGATGGCGCCGTATGAGCAGCCGCAGATACCTGAGTGGGCTGAGGCCAATCGCCCGCGCGTGGGAGCGGCGCTTGAAATTCTCGATACCCAGCTTAGCCGATCTCGCTATGTCGCCGGAGACAGCTATTCGGTTGCCGATATTACAGCACTTGTTGCGCTCGACTTTATGAAGCCGGCCCGCTTGACCCGCCCGGATCATCTGGTGCATCTGGCGCGTTGGCATGAAGAGGTGTCCGCGCGACAGAGTGCTAAGGCGTGATGTCCCTGGCACATTCGAAAAACTGTTCTAAATCAATAAGGATCAAAAAAGTTCCCTAGGGAACACCACCGACCGCCAACCGCACCTTATAGTCACAAGTTGGGGAAGTGGTTTTGAATTGGGATGGACATGAAACTGACCGTTCTGGGTTCGGGCGATGCGTTCGGGGCAGGTGGACGCCTGCAGACTTCGCTGCACCTTAGCGCTAGCAAAAACCAAATTCTGGTTGACTGCGGAGCGACAACGCTGATCGCGATGGCAAGATCGGGCTTGGACCCGAACGAGATATCGACCGTGGTCGTGACGCATCTGCATGGCGATCACTTTTCCGGTCTTGTCTGGTTCCTTCTCCACGCGCAACACATTGCAAAGCGCACGACACCGCTTACAATTATCGGTCCACGCGGGATGCAGGAACGACTCGCCACAGCAAGCGAGGCGTTGTTTCCGGGATCGTCCAAGCCACCCCAGGCCTTCGCCGTTGAGTTTTTTGAACATGCAGAAGCCACCCCCCGTGTTGCAGCGGGCTTTCGCATAACGCCTTTTGAAGTGCGCCACCCAAGCGGTGCGCCGCCTTATTGTTTGAGAATTGAATCGGGCGGCAGCGTCTTTGCGTTCTCCGGCGACACCGAGTGGACGGATGCCCTGTTGCAGGCCTCATCCGACGCCGATGTTTTCATCTGTGAGTGCTTCGGTTGTGAGGGAAAATTGCCCGGTCATATTACATGGCAAACGTTTTCATCAAAGCTCGCCGACATCACGGCGCGCCGCATTTACCTGACGCACATGGGACGTGATATGTTGGACTATAGAGGCGACATAAATGATCCGCGCGTCCACTTCGCCGAAGACGGCCTCGTTATTGACGTTGCGGCAGCGACGATGCCATTGCAAGGTGCCGCGACCCGTCAGGGATAGTGTTCGTATCGTCAACCGTGGTTGCCAGGGGTTATGAACAAACTTTTGCGCGATATCCGCAAGTGCCGCAAATGTGTAACCGATCCGGTCGGCGCACCGCTGCCTCATGCGCCGCGCCCGGTTCTGATAGTATCGCCGAGCGCGCGCATTGGCATTTTCGGTCAGGCGCCAGGCGTGCGTGTTCACGCATCAGGCAAACCGTTTACCGATCCCTCTGGTGTGCGGCTGAGAGAGTGGATGGGCGTTGATGAGGCAACGTTCTACGATGATCGCCACATCGCCATCGTGCCGATGGGATTTTGTTTTCCAGGATTGGATGCCAAGGGCGGAGATCGTCCACCTCGACGCGAGTGCGCACCCCTGTGGCGTGACAAGGTGATGGCGGCGTTGCCCGACTTGGAACTGGTATTGCTTGTGGGCGCTTATGCGCAGAAGTGGCACCTCAAAGATCGCGCTGGAACCACGTTGACTGAGACGGTCCATAACTGGCGCAACATCTTTGGTGCCCGGAGGCGACGCGGTCATGTTCGCTACCTGCCGATGCCGCATCCGTCCTGGCGTAACAACGTGTGGCTCAAAGCCAATCCCTGGTTCGATGCGGAATTGCTCCCCGTTCTGCGCCGGGAGGTCAAACGCAGTCTTGCCGAGCGAAGGAGCTAGGCCACCATGGTCCAACGCCGC
>JAJFHI010000265.1 GCA_021775715.1 Hyphomicrobiaceae bacterium
TGAGCGTCCACCATTGGACAGACAACCTTTTCAGCTTCACCACGACACGCAACGCTTCATTTCGTTTTGAGAATGGCCAGTTTGCGATGGTGGGAATTGAGGTCGAAGGCAAGCCGCTGGTGCGCGCCTATTCGATGGCTAGCCCAAATTATGATGACAAGCTTGAGTGGTTTTCGATCAAGGTTCCCAATGGTCCACTGACGTCGCGCCTGCAGCACATTAAGACGGGCGACCAGGTTCTGGTGAGCAAGAAGCCTGTTGGCACTTTGATTGTCGATAGCCTGACGCCCGGACGCCGTCTCTATCTTTTAGCTACTGGAACGGGGTTGGCACCGTTCCTCAGCATTATTGCCGACCCCACGCTTTACGAGAAATTTGAAAAAGTCGTGCTGGTGCACGGATGCCGTCATATTGCTGAATTGGCCTATGAAGAACACATCTCGCAACGCTTGCCGCAGGATGAGCACTTCGGCGAACTAGTGCGGGAGAAGCTGGTGTACCTCCCAACCGTTACGCGTGAGCCGTTTCGCAACGAGGGCCGGATTACAAAACTTGTGATGTCGGGCGTGCTGTCACAGAAGTTGGATCTCCCCGCGCTTGATCCAGCCGAAGATCGCGTGATGATGTGTGGTGGTCCCGGCCTGCTTGCTGATATGCAGCCAATCCTGGAAGAGCGCGGCTTTCACGAAGGCGCTGGCAATAAGCCTGCTGAATACGTGATAGAGAAGGCGTTCGTTGACCGCTAAACCGCAGGCGAAAGGTTTGCGTTGCAATGCTAACGGCTTAGTCAGCGAAAAGCGCGTTCAAGGTTCTTTGCCTTGTCGAGGTTCTTCGCTGCTTCGATATTCTTCATGCCCTTCATGCGTGCGGAATTGAGGTCGGCTCGATCAAAGTCGGCACCGGTCACATCTGCATCAGTGAAATCGACACCGGCTAGTTCGCTGCCGTTGAGTTTCGCATTTGTAAGGTTAGCTCCGCGCATGGACGCGAACTCCAACATGCCGCGCGAGAGGTTGGCGTTTTTGAGGGACGCACCCGTGAGATCGGCGCTCATGAAGACGCCGCGCATCAAACCCATGGATTGGTTCGTTTCGTCTGCCGAAAGGTTGGCCCCTTCAAAGTTCGCATTGATAAGGCTTGTGCGAGACAGATCACCGGCAATGCGTGCGTTCGTAAAATTAGCACCGTTGAGATTGCTGCCCATCAGCTGAGTGCCAAACAAATTACTGCCAGACAGATTGGCCCCTTCAAAATTGGCTTTCAGTGCCCACACCTGGTCGAGTACAACGCCCGACAGATTTGTGCCCTTCAGGTTTGACCCCATCAACCGTGCGGCTCGCAGATTGGTGCGTCTGAGATCGAGCCCGGAGAGGTCAAGCTTGTTCAGGCTTTTGGACGAGAGATCGACGACGTCGCCATCACCGAGAGCCGCAATCGCGGCCTCTATGTCTTGCCGGGTCATTTCCGATTTCGTGTAGGCATCGCTTGAGAGATCAACTTGGTCGATCATGCCCTGTGCGGATGCCGATTCGATGCCAAACACGCTTCTCGTCGATGCGTTGGGATTCGTTGTGACAGGCGACAGACTGAGCGTGACCACCAGAAGCGCTGTGGCAATGGGGCGGTAGATCATTACTGGGTGTATCCTCAGTTCTTGTTTTTGTTCATTAACCCGGCGATCGTCGCACGGGTCAAGTCATCAAACTGTAACTATGTCACACACTTTGGGCATCAATTGCGGCATCAGCCATTGCAATATCCGGTGATCCATCTATCTATCACATGGTAGACATGTGGGCAGGGATGGAAAATGTCAAAAACGGCTGAGGTCATTCTTGATGCTGCGGAACGCCGGATGCGTTGGGCCGGGTATACGGCGCTGAGTTTTCGGGATCTTGCAGAAGACGCCAAGATCAAAAGCTCAAGCGTTCACTATTACTTCCGGCGCAAGGAGGATCTCGGTGTCGCTTTGATCGAGCGTTACGACGCGCAGTTTTTCGCGGCCTTGGATCGCGCGGTGTCCAGTGCAGAGACGGCGAAGGCGAAGCTTAAGGCATTTTGTAGGGTTTATGAAAACGCGCTGAAGGACGATGCGATGGTCTGCTTGTGTGGCATGCTTGGTGCCGAAAGCATGGGATTGCCCGAGCCGGTTCGCGCCGCCGTTGAGGCGTTTTTCAAACGCAATATCAACTGGCTTGTTGACGCCATGCCCGCCGAAATTCCCAACACTGTAAAGCAGGCGAAGGCGCAGCAGACCGTTGCAACGTTGCAGGGCGCAATGATGCTGGCGACAAGCATGAAGAATGTCGCTCTTTTTGATGGCGTTGTGAAAAACATTTTGACCGAAGGGCTGCCGGAAGCGCAAATTGTCACGAGCGCTCCGTCGACGAAGCGACGTGATGCATGACCCATGATGCGTATGTCATTGTCATTGGCGCCGGTATTTCCGGATTGGCCACGGCCAATCTGCTTCGTGATGCGGGTCACAAAGTCCTGGTGCTGGAAGCCCGTGATCAGCCTGGCGGTCGCGTGCGTTCCGTGCGGGATGGGGAAAGGGGCGGTTATCTAGGTGATCTTGGGCCAACCTGGATGTGGCCCGACGTGCAACCCATTATAGTGAGTTGGCTGTCTCGGCTTGAACTCGATGTCGTCGAGCAGTTCGACACCGGGCATGCTGTGCTTGAATACGAAGAAAACTCCGTGCCGGTGACAAATCATATTCCGGGACAGCTTGGAACGGTGCGCGTGCACGGTGGGACGCAGGCGATCATCGATGGGCTTGCAGGCGCGTTGCCAGATGGTGTGATCCAATCCAATGCACCTGTTACGTCGGTGGTGGTGGATGCTCAAGGCGTCAAGATCATCACACGCAGTGACACGGTGCGAGAATTCACGGCTACCCGGTTGGTTGTCGCGGTCCCGCCGCGACTAGCCGTCAGCGCCATAGATTGGCAGCCGACACTTTCCACAAGCTTGCGCGCCGCGCTGGGTTCCATGCCGACATGGATGGCACCACATGCCAAAGTGGTTGCGATTTACGACACGCCGTTCTGGCGTGAGCGCGGTTTGTCGGGACGGATAGCAAGTCGCGTTGGGCCAATAGTTGAAGCTCATGACCACAGTGGTGCGGGCGGAGCCGATGCTGCGTTGTGGGGGTTCCTCGGCTGGCCGCATGATATGCGCGCCGAGTATAATGGTGTGTTGAAGGATCAGATCGAGGCGCAATTGGCGAGATGTTTCGGCGCCGATGCACCGACGCCGACTGCAATACACATTATGGATTGGGCGACAGATCCGTTCGTTGCCGTTCCTGACGATCTAACCGGGCCCATGTCGCATCCAACTGTTGGCCCGAACGTTTTGCGCGAACCGCACTTCGATGAGCGTGTTTATTTTGCTGGTGCCGAAACAGCGGTCCAGAGCCCGGGATTGATCGAAGGCGCCTTTGCAGCGGCCGAACATGCCGCCGCATCGATTAGCAAGGCAGCCGGCGTTCGCTTTGCGATTGACCCCGCCCCGTGAGATTGAAGCGACTTGGAGAAGGTGTAATGGAATTAAACGCAGATTTTTCTAAACGTGTTGTTATGCACGGCGACGAGATCGAATGGAAAACATCACCTATGAAGGGTGTCAGCCGCCGGATGCTTGATCGCATTGGCGATGAGACTGCCCGCGCGACAACGATTGTGCGCTACGACCCGGAAAGTAAGTTTTCGCCACACGTCCACACCGGCGGCGAGGAGTTTATTGTCCTTGACGGTGTGTTTCAAGATGAGCACGGCGATTTTCCAGCAGGATCCTACATCCGCAATCCTCCAGACTCTTCGCATACGCCTGGGTCGGAACCTGGCTGCGTAATCTTCGTAAAACTCTGGCAGTTTGATATGACTGATCGTGCGCATGTCCGGGTCCGCGTCGACAGAATTGGCGCAGTGGAAGATGGTAAGCGGCCGGGCATTTGCGTAACGCCGCTTTATCTTGACGATCGCGAGGAGGTGCGGATTGAACAGTGGGCTGCAGGCGCGGAAGTGATCCTCGACGATGCGAACGGAATTGAAGTTCTGGTCCTGGATGGGAGCTTTGAGGAAAGCGGTGACCAATTGCGCAAGCAATCTTGGTTGCGGGTTCCGATCGGTGGAAGTGTTAAAGCGAAGACCGGTCCGCAAGGTGCACGCGTCTGGATCAAAAGCGGGCACTTGCCGTTTGCGAAAAAACCAACTGTTGCCTAACTGTAATGTATCGGTTTGCCCCTCTTTTTGACCGATGGTATTGATGCGTGTGGTGCAACGCGTAGCAATGCTGCAACAACCAAAGGCAATCCGGCATTTGCCATAGCATGGCAATATCACAGCCGCAGTTCTGCCAAACAACGCGCCTACCCAATCTCCATTGATTAAGCGGAAATATTCTCACCGACCTTGGAGATTTTCACAATGTTGTCCTTCCTCCGTCACACCCCTAAAGCTCTCGGCTTCTGCGTGGCGACACTTTTCAGTATGTCGCAAGTCGCACACGCCGATGTCACGTTGAATGCCGACCTCGGCGCCGACATTATTCACACCGACGAAAGGGGCCGCGTTTATCTGCGGCTCAGCCTCAGCGCGCTCACGAATGCACACAGCGAAAAGCGAACGCCCGTCAACGTTGCCCTCGTGCTGGATCGATCTGGATCGATGAAGGGTGAGCGACTTGCGGCGGCGAAACAGGCAGCAAAAATGGCTTTGAACCGCTTGTCGAACGACGATTTTGTTTCGGTTGTCGCTTACAATCACGGTGTTCAAACGGTGCAGTCAGCAGGCCGGTTGGTTGAATATGAACAACTCAAGCGCCGCATCGATCAACTTCAAGCAGATGGCCGTACGGCACTGTATGCTGGTGTTGTTGAAGGCGGGCGCCAGGTGCGCGAGTTCATATCCAACGAAAAAGTCAGCCGCGTGATCCTTCTCTCTGACGGACTGGCCAACGTCGGGCCATCGCGTCCAGATGAGTTGGCAAGTCTCGGACAGAAGTTTGGCAGTGAAGGGATTTCAGTCACAACGATTGGCCTCGGACTGCAGTACAACGAAGACCTGATGAGCAAACTCGCACTCGCGAGCGACGGCAATCATGCTTTCGCAGAAAAACCCGATGACCTGGCGCGGATCTTTGCGTCTGAATTCGGGGATGTGCTTTCCGTCGTTGCCACAGACGTCATCATCAATATCGAGTGCCGGACCGGCTTTACTCCGAAGCGTGTGCTCGGCCGTAACGCGAAGATTGATGGCAATCGCATTCAGCTTCGCTTGAACCAGCTGTACGGCGGTCAGGAAAAATATGTGATCGTTGAGTTGAGTGCGCCAGCTTCGCGGTCTGTTGGTCTTGCCGACATTGCCGATGTCAAGGTCGACTATCTCGATCTCAAGACGAAAACGCGGGCTGCCGTTGACCGTCAGGTCAGAACCAAATTCACTAACGATTCGAAATCGGCAACCGCCAGCATCAACAAAGGTGTGATGACGCAAGTGACGACGCAGATTGCAACTGAGCGCAATGAGAAAGCGGTTTCGTTGCGGGATAAAGGTGACATTAAAGGCGCGCGCGCATTGTTGCAGGACAACGCCGTCTATCTCCAGAAAAAGGCCAAGGAATACGGTGCGTCGGCACTGACGGAGTTGGAGCAAACGAACAGGGCACAGGCTGGTCAGCTAGATGAGAAAAACTGGGCAAAGACCCGCAAGTCGATGCGCTACAACCAGCATCGCTCCAAAGTGCAGCAAGCGTACTAGATTTAATTTCTTAAGTTTCACAGGATTGGACAGCGGGCACCCAGTGGTGCCCGCTGTTTTGCACGGGGGGTGCAGAGATGGTGTCCGCTATCTACAACTCCAGGCGCACATGCTCATGACCATCGCGGAGCTGCATCATCACAGACACCCCATGGCAGCCGCATTTACTACGAGCGCCATTTCGATGGTGGAATTCTGGGAGGCGACCTATCAGTAGGTAGGCAACTTTGGCATGGCGTTTCAGTTGCGTCAAGGCTATCTATGGGTAGGTTTAAATTAAATAGGCGATGGGCGAATTGAGCACGACACTCAACAAACTTTTGGACGTGGCGGAAAGCAGCGTCAGGCTGCGCGGTTATCATGCTGTCAGCTTCCGCGAGCTCGCAGATGATCTCGGCATCAAAAGTTCCAGCGTTCACCACTATTTCCCACGCAAGGAAGACCTCGCAGTTGCGCTGTTGAGACGGTATTCGGATAATTTCTTTACTGAGCTTGAGGCTCAATGTGAAAAATTGCGAGCGCCCAATACCAGGCTCTCTGTGCACTTCAAAGTTTATCGCGAATCGCTTGTGACGACGCAGAAGTTTTGCCTATGCGGAATGCTTGGTGCGGAGAGCGGCGGTATTCCGGAAGTTGTTGGCGAGGCCGTGTCCGAGTTCTTCAAAAAGAATGTCGCCTGGGTCGATGAGGCATTGCCGTCGAGCTTGAGCGCGGCGGACCGCAATCGTAAAGCACAGCACATTGTTGCTGCCATGCAAGGTGCGATGATGATGGCGTCGAGCCAGAAAGACTTTAAAATTTTCGACAACATCGTCCGCGACTTGGTCGCGACGCAGGAGGTCTAATCGGCTTCAGACGTGCGTGGTTGCTGATCGACTATTCCGGCTAATACTCGTAGCGCATCGATACCTTTAGCTTTGAAGATGTGCCAGTATCTTCGACGAAGTCGGCTTCGATGTCGGCATAGTCGTAGCCCAGGTTCACTGACATGCCGCGCGCGATGTCATAGCGGCCACCAACCGAGAAGCTTGTTTCATCAA
>JAJFHI010000266.1 GCA_021775715.1 Hyphomicrobiaceae bacterium
AAGCACGCCCGAGATACGGTTGCCCGCGATTGTGGCTTCCTTGATCTTGCCCTCATCAACCTGGGTCAGGAACTCTGAATAGGTGATCTCGTTTCCACGACGGTCCTGCTCGGGATTGTTCACGAAATTGAAGACCGCAGCCGCCATCAACAATATCGCGATCCAGATCGCGAACTTCTGGAAATTTGAATTCATTTATTAGGTCCTGTTCGTCCCGTTCGTTTGTGCAAACCGGGGATTTGGAATGGCTTTCCGCATGCGGGCGTCAATCTAGCCCTCAGATCGTTAACATAGGATCGCCGACCGCTTTTGCCAAGCAACGCAGCCCTCATAAAACTGGGCATTTCGCACGCAACATGAGACAATTTCGACCGATGCTCCCTCGTTGGCACATGACAATTGCTCTTAATGCGCCAAAAACTCGCACCTGATCGACGCGGGCGCCCGCGCCCCAGATCGACGCCTCCGACGATGCAAAGACAGGGCCGTCCGTCAGAAACGTTCCAAACAAATGGAATAATACTGGCCCTAGTCAAAAATACTGTTGAAGACAAATTGCGAACGGCACGCCTCGGCCAAGGGGCCATCCGTCAACGTTGTTTGTGACCCTGCCTGAACAAAGCAATCGAGCTGGGGCACAGCAACCAGGCGACCACGGTGCCAGAACCCCGGCAAAGTTGCTGCAGCATATTCAACCGTGCGGCCACGCGCGCCATCCGCGTCCGCCAGCAAGACTTTTGCATGGACACCCAACGCTTCAACCTTGATGCCCTCCTCGCCGCCCCCCGAAACCGAGACACGAAAACGGCGATCCCAGATTTTGATGTCGCCGGGTTTTAACTCGAATGTTGGGAAGGGATTGCGATCCGGCTCACGCAATATGACCATGTGATTTGCTGAGGTCTTGATCAGGCACCCGCCAAGCGCGTGCGTTGTGTCGCCGCCCGAGACCAACCGCTCCGACAGCGCTTCGACTTTGATCAATCGCGCAGGCAGCGACTGACCGCCAAACGCTCGAATGAGGCGCATCAGAAATCGTACGCGAAGCTCTGGCGCGCGCGTCACAAATGCATCGCGGTTAAATCTAGCATACAAGCCGTCATGCAAATCCAAGCGAGCATCACGCGCCATCTCATTGACGTTTTCCTCGAGAGCTTCGTTCGCACGGCGCATGCGTGCAATGCTCTTCGACACCATCTCATGAGTGAGCCCAAGATCATCAAGGGCTTGCTGCGCATTGCGCACGCGCACGCGCTCGAAATGGTCGTCCTGATTGCTTGGATCTTCACACCAGGACGACCCATGCACTTGCAACGTTGCAACGAGGCGCGCCTTCGAAATATCGAGCAATGGACGCACTAAGGCGACCGTTGTTAATAACCCGAGCCGGCGCACGTTATTCATTCCGGTCAGGCCTTCAAGGCCTGAACCGCGCGCCAACCGCATCAGGAATGTTTCAACCTGATCGTCGCGCGTGTGTGCTGTTACGATGGCAATGCGTGCCAGTGTTGGCCAGCGACCAACCGCAAGATCTTCCAGCAACTGGTAGCGTGCGGCACGGGCGGCTTCCTGAATCCCTGTTTCAGGTTTTGCGCCATGCCACCTTGCAGTCTCGTGGTCCAGGCCAAGTTTTGCCGATTGTTCGGCGACAAACGCGGCTTCATCCTTGGCGGCGGTCCGCAATCCGTGATCAACGGTTGCAACAACAATCTCAGGTGGCGTCTCGCCGGTCGTGGCCTCGAGCTTGCGGCGCCATCGGTCAATCAGATGCAACAGCGCCATGCTATCGCTGCCGCCGGAAACAGCGACGACCAGCCCATCAAATGCGCGAAGCGAGGCAAACAGCGTGGCAAGCTCGGCGTCAAAAATTGGAGGAATTGATGCCGGATCAGCACCGGTCATTGCAGGTGGCTCCAGACTTGCGAGCGCGCCCCACCAAAACGACAATCAATATGCAAGCCAACTGCTAATGATCGGTTTTGGTGCAGTTTAGCAACCCACACGACGGCGCTCAGAGGCCGCACGATTTTTCACATGTGTCGGTGCTTTTGGAAAACGACCGAGCAACTCGTTATAAGACGAGCACGCTGCATCTTTCTGTCCAAGGCGATCCAAAGACATTGCCAGCTTCAAAAGGCTGTCAGGCGCTTTCGTGCTCTTAGCGTAGGTCTGGTAGCCTTTAAGGAATGCCCCGGCTGCCGATTTGTACTGGCCTCGCACATAATGCGATTCACCCAACCAGTACTGCGCATTGCCGGACAGACCGTCAGCTGGATAGCGTTGTAAAAAGTCTTCGAACGCAACTTCGGCGGCGCCATAGTCCTGCTGCAGCAAGTAACCGTAGGCCGTTTCATAAAGCGCCTTCGGATTGCCGCCGACGGTATCACGAGGCCTCGGCTGAGCCTGACGCGGCGGCTCTGTTGCGGCGTAGCGTTTGTCGACGTCAGAGCGTGGCGGCTGACGGCTGGCATTTGGCTTTTGGCCGCCGACATCGTACCGGTCGATGTACCCCCCAATGGCGTCGTCCCCGATTGGCTGGGTAACAGTTGTCGAACCAAATCCGCGTGGCGGTGGTTTGCTGGCGTCCTGTCCCGGATACTGTGAGGAATAATTGTCGCCATAACCCTCGATTCGTTGACCGGCACCACCAACTGGCCGGCCAGCCTGCGAGGTCTGAAGCCGCTCAAGCTGTGCGGTCAAAGCCCGGATCTGAGTTTCCATACCATCCAAGCGCGCGCGATCCTGTGGCGAGGTTCCACCGCCGCCACCGCCAGCATAGTTTCCAGCCGCGGGGGCGCCCTGGCCGCCAGTTGACCGACCACCAAGAGACTGTAGAGTGCCGATGACGACCTGCATATCGACAATCTGGTCTTCGAGTTGCTCGACACGTTTGCGCAGCGCGGTAGTTTCTTTGTCTGCGGCAAGGGCCATCGGCGAGCCAATCGTCAGCGCGCCTGCGACCAGCGCAGCGACCACTGTGCTCAATCGGATTGTGCTGCCCAACGTCTGCACGTGCATATTCAAATCGCTTTCCCAAAGTCGATGTTTGACGAAGACCAATCGCTGGCTGCTACTTACCGATCTTCCCCGCCCGACATGTGAAGCAAACAACGGTACGCAACCAATTGAAACGACGCGATTC
>JAJFHI010000267.1 GCA_021775715.1 Hyphomicrobiaceae bacterium
GCCCAGGGCAAAGCCCTTGGCGATGTAGTTGCGGACGAAATAAATCACGAGCGCACCGGGTATGATTGTGAGCACTCCAGCGGCCGCCAGAACACCCCAGTCGAGCCCTGACGCCGACACGGTTCGCGTCATTACGGCCGAGATCGGTTTTGCAACCGTCGTTGTCAACGTGCGCGCAATCAATAGTTCCACCCAAGAGAACATGAAACAGAAGAATGCTGCGACACCTATCCCAGATGCAATCAACGGCATGAAAATCTTCAGGAAGAAAGCCGGGAATGAATACCCGTCAATGTAAGCCGTCTCGTCAATCTCTTTGGGTACCCCTGACATAAAGCCCTCAAGGATCCAGACGGCCAGCGGCACGTTGAATAAACAATGCGCAAGCGCGACGGCAATATGGGTGTCAATCAGACCGAATGCCGAGTAAAGCTGGAAGAACGGCAACACAAACACAGCCGCCGGTGCCATCCGGTTCGACAACAGCCAGAAGAACATGTGCTTATCGCCGAGAAACCTGTAACGCGAAAACGCATAGGCCGCGGGCAATGCGACCGTCAGGGAAATCGCCATGTTCATGGCAACATAGATGATCGAGTTGATGTAGCCATTGTACCAGGATGGGTCCGTCAGGATTATGCGATAGTTGCGTAGCGTCGGATCGCTTGGAATCAGCGTGAATGTCGACAGGATTTCCTGATTGGTTTTGAAGCTCATATTGATGAGCCAGTAGATCGGCAACAGCAGGAAGATGATATACAGCGTTGGCACGAGCCAGCGCGTGACACTCTTTTTCGCAAAGCGGCTAGCCGACCGCACATTGCTTGTATCGATCGTATCGGTCACCTTGGCGTCAGCCGTATTGGTCATGTCCATCACTGCTGCCCTCCAGCCTGCGGCTTGTCGGAGTCAATATTGGACATCACTGTAAAGAACACGTAGCAGACCAACAAAACAATCAACTGATAAATGAGTGACATGGCAGCAGCCGGTCCGAGGTCAAACTGACCAATTGCCTTCTTGACGAGATCAATCGACATGAACGTCGTCGCAGTTCCCGGCCCGCCACCGGTCAACACGGCCGGCTCAGTGTAAATCATGAAGCTGTCCATGAAGCGCAACAGGAACGCGATAATCAAAACACCGCGCAGCTTCGGCAGTTGGATGTAGCGAAACACCGCCCACTTGGATGCCCCGTCAATACGCGCCGCCTGGTAATAATCTTCCGGTATTGCAGACAGTCCAGCATAACAAAGCAGCACCACAAGACTGGTCCAGTGCCACACGTCCATCAGGATTACCGTGAACCAAGCGCCGAATATGCTGGTCGCGTAGTTGTACCCCATACCCAACTGCGTAAGCGTGTGCCCCATCAAGCCGATATCGTTGCGCGCAAATACGAGCCAGATCGTCCCAACCACATTCCAAGGAATAAGAAGCGGTAGCGCCATGAGCACGAGACATACCGAGACCCATGGACCCTTTTTTGGCATCGACAAGGCAATGGCGATCCCGAGTGGTATCTCGATTGCCAGAATAATGAAGGAGAATGCCAGGTTGCGTCCGAGCGCATGGTGGAACCTATCCGACCGCAAAACTTCTACGAACCATTCGGTCCCGGCCCAGAAAAACTTGTTGGCCCCGAAGGTGTCCTGCACTGAATAGTTGACGACCGTCATAATCGGGATAATCGCGCTGAATGCGACGAGGACAACGACGGGAAACACTAGAAACCAGGCTCTGTTGTCGTAGGGCTTGTTCATGACGCGGCCTCCCCTCTGACGAGATGGGAATCGCGGTACAAATTGATCCGTGAGGTATCGAAGTAAGCGGTTGCATCTGCCGGCACCGAACTTCCCTCCGGTAACATCGCGCTGACCGGATAACCTTCAAGTTGGGCATGCACAATCTTGAACCGGCCAATGTCCTCGACCGACTTCACCTGGATTGGCATACCGTTTTTGCCCGCTCCGAGCGATACAAACTCCGGACGAATACCAAGCTCGATCTTACCCGTAAGTCCCGAATACCCTTTGTTCAGTGGAATGTCCTGCGACCCAACCCTGGCAACACCACCCGACACGTCACACGGAAGAATGTTCATTCCTGGCGAGCCGATAAAGTAACCAACAAAGGTGTGCGCGGGCTCATCGAACAGTTCCTCCGGCGTGCCAATCTGGACCACCTCGCCCTCGAACATCACCACAACCTTGTCCGCAAATGTTAGCGCTTCGGTCTGATCGTGCGTGACGTAGATCATCGTGTGGCCAAGTTGGCGGTGGAGCTCTTTGAGCTTCGTGCGCAGCTGCCACTTCATATGCGGATCGATCACCGTCAGCGGCTCGTCGAAGAGAATGGCATTAACGTCGTAACGGACCAGACCACGACCGAGTGATATCTTCTGTTTCTCATCTGCCGTCAGGTCGCGCGCCTTTCGGTCCGCCTTGGCACCAAGATCGAGAATACCGATCATGTCGTTGACACGCTTTGTGATTTCATCAGTCGCGACGCCACGATTGACCAAAGGGAACGCTAGGTTTTCGCGAACGGTCATAGTGTCGTAGATCACGGGAAACTGGAAAACCTGGGCAATGTTGCGATCTTCCGGCTGCAGCTCAGTTACATCTTTGCCATCAAACAGCACATTCCCTTTCGACGGCACCAGCAGTCCGGAAATGATATTGAGCAGCGTTGTTTTCCCACACCCAGATGGCCCAAGCAGCGCGTATGCACCCCCGTCGCTCCAGACGTGATCAATTTCTTTCAATGCAAAGTCGGCATCTGTCTTCGGCGCGGGAAGATAAGAGTGTGCCAGCTTATCGAGTGTTATCTCTGCCATCGGGCCGTCTTACTCCGCGTGTTGCGCTTGAGGCGCGAGAACCAAATTTGACTGATTATCGAAGACAAAAATCTTTGACTGATCGAGGTAGGCCGTAACTTCGTCGCCGACATTCATTCGATGCACGCCATGCATCAAAGCCACCATCCTCAGGCCATCTCTGTTGAGGTGAACATAGCTTTCCGAGCCGGTGATCTCTGTCGCCGTAATTTCAGTCTTAACAGCCAGTGCATGCCCGGCCGGTTGGCTCAGCATCAAGTGATGTGGGCGAATGCCAAGACTGTAATCGCCGTCGGAAAGTCCTGAGATCGAATGTGGAATTCCAATTGAGCCATCGGCAAACGCAAACGTTGATGCTGTCTTGCGCACTGGCACAACATTCATCGGCGGGTCTGAGAACGTCTGCGCTGTCAGAAGGTCTGCGGGATGATTGTGCACATCGATCGTTTTGCCAAATTGGGTAACACGTCCCTCGTGCAACGTTGCCGTTTTCCCGCCAAGCAATAGCGCTTCGTGAGGCTCCGTCGTCGCATAAACGAATATGGCACCAGTCTCTGCAAAAATCTTTGGAAGTTCAGTGCGTAACTCTTCTCGTAACTTGTAGTCGAGGTTGGCCAGCGGCTCATCTAGCAAAACCAAGCTCGCGTCTTTCACCAAAGCCCGGGCAAGCGCTGTGCGCTGCTGCTGGCCACCGGACAAATTTAGCGGTGTGCGATCGAGAAATGGCGTCAGCTTCATCAGTTCGGCTGCAGCACGGACGCGCTTGTCAATCGTCGCCTTGTCAACACCAGAAACGCGCATCGGCGACGCGATGTTCTCATAGACTGTTGCGGCCGGGTAATTAATAAACTGCTGATAGACCATGGCGACATTGCGCTTCTGGACTGGAACGCCCAGCACGCTGCTTCCGTCCATGAGGATATCCCCTGATGTCGGCTTTTCCAGCCCGGCCATCAGACGCATAAGGGTGGTCTTACCGGAAAGCGTTGGCCCCAACAGAACGTTGACGGACCCCTTTTCCAGCGCCAATGACACATCCGAGATGTGTGCGCTTTGGCCGACTTGCTTGCTGACATTTTTCAGTTCAAGCATCTGTGTTTCCATCCCTATTTCGCAACTCAACCGGGCGAATTTCGCCTCTTTGTTGCTGCGCATTTCTTATATTTTTTCGATCACGTCCCTTACGTTATCGTTTCAGAGTTCGAAGCCTAGTGGCCAAATTGTATTGGCCGAAAAAGTCTCTCTACGTTTTCATCGCACACACGCATCGAAGACGATAGTCAACTTCGTGTTCCGCTGACGAAGCGTGACAGATGTCTGCCGCCGTGTCGCCAGTGTTTTATCGCTCCGTTCCCACCTTCAAAAAAGTGCAGGTAAAACGTGCTGCAGAATTTCCGACATCGTCCGCACCACCATACGTTGATTGTGCAGCGCCACATAACATCATGTCCGACAGGAAAGCCCATGCTTGCATCGCAGCAATACTCAGCATTGCAATTATGAGTACGTATGTGCTGTCGATCGCAAGAAAGCACTCAACCATCAAAGCCCCTGGCAACGTCTGTTATGTCATGTGCAATGCGCCTAACATCCACTGGCGATGCGTTTCCGCGCATCATCAACGATCGGCAAATTTCTAAATTCATAATTACAAAAAATGATTGATTAGGCAAGGTGTTTGAGCAAGATTGAACCTGCGTGCACAAGATTAGAGCGAATATTATCTGTAAAAGCCTCTAATCGGCCCGCTGTCCCTTGTCGTTCTTCGACAAGACGCGGGGGAACAATTCATAACCATGAATTTGTATAGCGGATTTTTTGAAAACGCTCAAAGTAAGAGAAAAGACATGCGGCGCAACGAACGCCTTGCAAAAATACGCAAACTTGACGGACGCCACATCCCGGTTCTCATCATCGGTGGCGGCATCAACGGTGCCGGCGTGTTTCGCGACCTAGCGTTCAACGGCACCGCGTGTCTCATCATTGACAAGTCTGATTTTTGCTCAGGCTCTAGTGCTGCACCTTCGCGCTTGATCCACGGCGGTTTGCGTTATCTCGAAAACGGTGAATTCCGCTTGGTTTCAGAGTCAACGCGTGAACGCAATTTACTTCTTAGAAATGCCTCGCATGTCGTGAAGCCGTTGCGCACAACCGTGCCGATCACGACATGGATGTCGGGGCTTATACCTGCAGCCTTGCGTTTTCTGCACCTGTCGAACGCCACCGGAGCGCGCGGGGCAGGCATCGTTAAAGCTGGATTGCTGATATACGACTGGCTGGGTCGACGTGAAAAAGTCTTGCCTAACCACTACATGATGGGCAAGCAAGCATCGTTGCAACACCTCCCTCTGCTGCGCGACGACATCGTTGCAACGGCGACATACTACGATGCCCTCGTCACACACCCCGAACGCCTCTGTTTTGAAGTCATTTCGGATGGCATGTCGGAAAATCCGTCGTGCCAGGCATTCAATTATATGTCGGTGACCGGTCAAAATGACGGAAAGATCCAACTCCTCGACGAGATCAGTGGCACAACCGTATCCATCACCACCGACATAATCTGCAACACAGCCGGTCCGTGGATCGACAAGGTCAATGCCAGACTTGGACGCGATACCGCATACATAGGCGGCTCGAAAGGTTCTCATGTGGTTCTGGATAACGAGC
>JAJFHI010000268.1 GCA_021775715.1 Hyphomicrobiaceae bacterium
CCGGAAATCCAAAAGGTGGATGATGACAACAACGTTGTCATGTGGCTGAACCTGGCGAGCGACCGCATGTCGGTTCCCGATCTTACAGACTACGCAGATCGCTATTTGGTCGATCGATTTTCAATTCTCGATGGTGTTGCACGTGTGCGGATCGGTGGGCAGCAGTCGCTTGCCATGCGCGTCTGGCTTGACCGCAAAGCCCTGGCAGCACGCGAACTGACGGTCACGGACGTCGAAAATGCGTTGCGCGCCGAGAACGTTGAGCTGCCGGCTGGTAGCATTGAATCGAAGAGCCGCCAGTTCACCGTCCGGCTTGATCGGAATTTCCGCACAGTCGACGATTTTCGCAAACTCGTCTTACGCCGAACCGATCAATACCTCGTGCGTCTCGGCGACGTCGCGCGCGTGGAAAAAACAGCGATTGAAGCGCGCACATTCTTTCGCGGAAATCGCGTCTCAATGGTCGGTCTCGGTCTCGTCAAACAGTCGACGGCAAACACGATCTCAGTCTCGCGTCTTGGTCGCGCGCTGAAGGAAAAAATCAATCCGACCCTGCCTGAGGGTATGAGTATTGAGCAAAGCTTCGATATTTCGGTGTTCATCGAAGGAGCGATTGCCGAGGTTTACAAGACCTTGTTTCTATCTGTCGGTGCAGTTGTGCTGGTGATCTTGGTGTTTCTGGGCAATTTCAGGGCAATGCTGGTGCCAGCAGTCACGGTGCCTGTGTCAATCGTAGCGACATTCATCGTGCTCTATATTTTGGGGTTCACGATCAACCTGCTGACGCTTTTGGCGCTTGTCCTGGCGATCGGCCTTGTCGTCGATGATGCGATCGTCGTGCTCGAGAACATTTATCGCCGCATGGATACACTCGGCGAAACGCCACTTGTGGCTGCCTACCGCGGTGCGCGACAGGTGGGCTTTGCTGTGATCGCAACGACGCTCGTGTTGATCGCTGTGTTTACGCCGGTTGCTTTTCTTGAAGGCGATATTGGTCGGCTGTTTTCCGAGTTTGCTTTGACGATGTCGGCAGCGGTTGCGTTTTCAAGCCTAGTTGCCCTCAGCTTGTCGCCGATGATCGCCTCTAAACTTCTCAAGCCCCGCGGTCAGCGCGGTATCATCACGCGGTCCATTGATGGCGCTTTTTCGGCACTGACACGTGGCTACGGTACCGTACTTCGAGCCGCGCTGCGTTTTCCATTGATCCCGGCTCTTGTTTTTGTCGCCGTCTCGGGGAGCGCGTATTGGCTGTTTGAACGTATCCCTTCCGAATATGCGCCGCGTGAGGACCGTGGTGCGTTCTTCGTAGTTGTCCAGGGCGCGGAAGGGGCGACTTACGACCATATGGTTGAGTATATGGATGAGATCGAACGCCGGATGCTGCCACTTGTTGATAGTGGTGAAGCAACGCGTCTGCTCGTGCGTACGCCGCGTAGCTTTGGTGCAATCTCAACATTCAACTCCGGTATTGTTATCGTGTTGTTGAGCGATTGGTCGAAGCGACGCTCGGCATTTAAAATTATGGACGAGGTGCGCGCAAATCTCAGCGACCTGCCCGGAGTGCGCGCCTTCCCGGTCATGCGTCAGGGCTTTGGCCGTGGTATTAAAAAACCGGTTCAGTTTGTTATTGGCGGCGGGACGTATGAGGAACTTGCGCGTTGGCGTGATATCCTAAACGAGAAGATTGCAGCAACGAACCCAGGATTGGTCGGTGTTGACTGGGACTACAAGGAAACGCGGCCGACCGTTGACGTAAAGATTGAATACGATCGCGCCGCTGAACTTGGTGTGACAGTGACCGACATCGGTCGGACGCTTGAGACGATGCTTGGATCGCGTCGCGTGACGACGTACATTGATGCTGGCCGGGAGTACGACGTGATCCTGGAAGGTGAACGCAGCCAGCAGCGCACACCAACCGACATTGAGAACATCTACGTCCGCTCCGCGCGCACCAATCAACTGATTCCGTTGTCGAACATTGTGCGTCTGACGGAGCGCGCAGATTCCGGTCAGTTGAACCGTTACAATCGAGTCCGGGCATTGACGTTGTCGGCCAACCTCGAACCTGACCTGGTTCTGGGAGATGCCTTGACATATCTCGAAGGGTTGGTGCACGAGCATCTTCCGGAGTCGGTGTTGATTGACTACAAAAATCAATCCCGCGATTTTAAATCCTCGAACAACTCCATCGTGTTTGTCTTCATTCTTGGTATCGTGATTGTGTTCCTTGTGCTGGCCGCCCAGTTCGAGAGCTGGATACATCCGTTCGTAATTATCCTAACTGTGCCGCTGGCGATTACGGGCGGGCTGCTGGGGCTCTACCTGACGGGCGGATCGCTTAATCTTTACAGCCAGATCGGGATGATCGCGCTTGTTGGTTTGGCAGCCAAAAACGGCATCTTGATTGTTGAGTTCGTCAATCAGCTTCGCGATGAAGGCAAGGCATTTGACGAAGCGATTTTCGAGGCCTCGACGGTGCGTTTGCGCCCGATCCTGATGACCGGTTTGACGACGATTGCAGGCTCTGTTCCTTTGATCCTGTCGGTTGGTGCGGGGGCGGAAACACGGAGCGTCATTGGCGTTGTTGTTCTATCTGGCGTTCTCGTCGCGACAATCTTCACGATCTTCATTGTGCCCGTTGCCTACGCCATCGTTGCGCGAGGCTCCGGTTCGCCGGGCGACACACGCCGTCAGCTGGAGCGCGAAATGCAGCCGTCGGCGGCTGAATAACCCCGGTGGATGTAGACTACCGGCTGTTTCTGTTGCACACGTTCGAATAGAGCGATATGCCTGCGCGGATGTTTCACTCAAAGACAGATTTTAAGCGCGCCTTGGCCGATTTACCGGCCGCCGATGCGCCATCACAAGATGCGGCCCGCGCGCGCCAGGCCGAACTGACGAAGCCGCCAGGCTCGTTGGGACGATTGGAAGATATCGCCGTGCATCTGGCGGGATGGGGTGCGGGATCGAAAATCGCACCGAAGATTTCTGCGGATAAGATCAAAGTTGTGATTTTTGCCGGAAACCACGGCGTTGTCGCGCAAGGTGTCAGTCCCTATCCAGCCGACGTTACGGCACAGATGGTAGCCAACTTTTCAGCGGGTGGGGCGGCGATCAATGCGCTGACAGCGGCCTTCGATTTGGCATTGGACGTCGTTCCGCTAGATCTAGACAAACCGACAGCCGACATGACTGAGAAGCCTGCCATGACAGAAACCGAAACATTGACGGCGTTGAATGCGGGCGCGGCGGCGGTTGAAGATGATCTCGATGTGCTGTGCCTTGGCGAAATGGGCATTGGCAACACCACGGCGGCGGCAGCGCTGGCAGCGCGCTCATTCAGTGGCAGCGGCACAGACTGGGCCGGGCCTGGAACGGGTCTCGATGAAAAGGGCGTTTCGCGCAAGGCCGTCGTTATAGATCATGCGCTGGCGACCCATGCCGCCGCATCCAAAAACGCTTTTGAGACGCTACGTCGTGTCGGCGGACGTGAGACAGCGGCGATTGCTGGCGCCGTGTTGGCGGCGCGCGCCAAACGTATTCCGGTTGTGTTGGATGGTTATGTCGTAGCTGCCAGCGTCGCGCCGCTCTACGCCGACAACGCAGATATCACTGCACACTGCATCGCTGGCCACATGTCTGCTGAGCCTGCACATCAGGCGCTGTTGCAGCACCTTGGGCTTGCAGCTGTTCTGGATCTTGGCATGAGGCTTGGCGAAGGCAGCGGTGCAGCATTGGCAGCCCAGGTTGTGCGCGCGGCGGCGGCAACACACAACAACATGGCAACGTTTGCAGAAGCGGCAGTCAGTAATCGATCTAAAGAGGTCGGCGATGAATGCTGATACAGATAAAAAACCGGCAGTAGTCAATGGCGGTTTTTCGCTGCGCGGTCTGGCCGAGGAGGCCGGTCTGGCGGTCGGTTTGTTGACGCGATTTCCGCTGCCGCGGTTCGACGTAAAGACTTCGGCAAGTCTAGCGTCGAGTTTCTGGGTGTTTCCGATTGTCGGCGCCGTGGTTGGCCTTGTCGGTGCGGGTATTATGGTGATCGCTGCCATCGTAGGGCTGGGAACTGTTCCGGCAGTCGCTTTCGGCTTGATTGCAATGGCTTTGGTAACGGGTGCGTTGCACGAAGACGGTCTCGCAGATTTTTGTGACGGCGTTGGCGGCGGCAGGGATAGGGCGCGCAAGCTTGAGATCATGCGTGACAGCCACCTTGGAACGTACGGCGCACTAGCTCTGATCTTGGGTGTAGCGACAGAGGCAGCGCTCTTGGTCGAAACCGTCGCGCTTGGCGGTTTGCTACCGGCGGGTGCCATCATAATCGCATCGGCGTCGGTTGCCCGTCTTGCTATTGCGGTGCCGTTATTTGTTCTAAGCCCCGCGCGGACGGATGGACTTGGGGTATCGCTCAACAAGCCATCTTCGGTAATCGGTGTTGCTGCACTTGTGGCGGCGATTGTTGTTGGCGCGTTGTGCGTTGGTGCGGGCGTGTTGGCATTGATTGTCGGCGCAGGGCTGGGGGCTACAATCGTGGCGTGGCTGGCGCGGCGTCATATTGGCGGCTACACCGGTGACGTTTTCGGAGCGACGGTCGTTGTGGCAAAGGTTGCCGCGCTCGCGTTTTATATTCTGGTGGTGTTAGCACCGTGACCGCAAAACCCGTAAATGTAAAAACGTGCTTGATATTTGGTGGTGCTCGGTCAGGTAAATCGCGCCGCGCGGAAGAGATCGTTGATCATCTTGCCAAGCTGCATGCAGGCGCATGTAAAGTCTACATCGCAACTGCGGAAGTTTTTGATGATGAGATGGCGGCCCGTGTTGCCAAGCATCGCGCGCGCCGAGATGAAAGTTGGACGACGCGCGATGTGCCGCTGGATTTGGCAGAGACGCTGGAACGGGACATAAATACGGATGATATCGTGTTGGTGGATTGCCTGACGTTGTGGTTGTCGAACCTTATGGGCGCTGAGCTGGACGTCGTCTCTGAAACCGAAAAGTTGCTCAACTCCATTGCAGCGTCTCCAGCGCGACTGGTATTTGTATCCAATGAAGTTGGGCACGGAATTGTGCCGGATAATGTATTGGCACGCAGGTTCCGTGATGCGCAGGGCCTGCTCAATCAGAAGATTGCAGCGAGCGTCGCGCACGTTGAGTTTGTTGCTGCAGGACTGCCATTACAGTTGAAGCCATGATAAGCCAACAGGCCAACAAACCCACAAAACTTCTAATGGTGAGACACACCGCTGTCGAGGAGAGCTACGCCTGGCGCTGCTATGGTGCGAGCGACCTTGGGCTGTCACCGGAAGGCGCGGCGCATGTTGCCAGCGTTGCCGAAGAGCTGAGCGGCCACAGCCCCGATCGCATCTATCATTCAGGCTTGCAGCGCGCACGGGTGTTGGCGAACGCGACGGCCGAAGTGGTTTCCACGGATATTGAGTTGATTGCCGACGCCCGATTGGCGGAGCTGAATTTCGGTCAGTGGGAAGGCCTGACCTGGGACGAAATTTTCACGTCCGGACATGATATCGCGCGCCTTATTCACGAGCCGGAGACATTCGCACCACCAGAGGGCGAGACAACGTTTGCCTTGCGTGATCGCGTTTTAGCCTGGTTTGAAAGCGTTCCGCGTGAAGGTGTTACAATCGCAGTGGCGCACGGAGGAACGATTTCGGCCTTGCGCGGAACTCTCTTAGGACTGCCCGCCGCAGATTGGCCGGCTCTGATGCCAGCGCTCGGTGAGATTATTCCAATTGGAAGCGTGCATTTCGGTTGATTTGGGCCATCTCTTGAGATGCCATCCTACTAAAGAAATCGTGTGCAACTATTCTTGAAGCTTGGGTTATGATGCCCACATGTTGTCGCGAGTCACGCGACTAGAATGTTCCGCAATTGGCATGGAGGTCCCATGGCTGCTTTCATCCTCACAATCAACGGACGCGAGCATAAGGTTGATGCCGATCCGGACATGCCGCTGTTGTGGGCAATCCGCGATGTGGTTGGTTTGACCGGCACAAAATTTGGCTGTGGCATCGCGCAATGTGGTGCGTGCACCGTGCACATTGATGGTCAGCCGCAACGCTCATGTGTCCTGCCCATTTCCGCAGTCGGCGAAGCGAAAGTTACAACCATCGAAGGTCTAGACGGCACGGTCGCGGAGGCGGTGAAAGCGGCGTGGGTCGACATCGACGTACCTCAGTGTGGTTATTGCCAATCGGGACAGGTGATGTCTGCTGTTGGTCTCTTGAGTGAGACATCGAACCCGACGGATGAGGACATCGACGCCGCTATGGCTGGCAACATTTGCCGCTGCGCCACCTACGTTCGTATCCGCCAGGCGATAAAGAATGCCGCCGGAAAGGTGCAGGGCTAGATCATGAACAGCAAGCAAATTGATGAACCCGCAAACATGGTCCCAACGGATCGTCGCGCCGTCCTCAAGGGATTTGGTGCGATCGGCGCAGGGCTTGTGCTTGGCGTGTGTTTGCCGGTGACGGGCCGGATCGGCCAATCTGGCGCAGCTTTTGCGGAGGAGGCTGGTGCTGCATTTACTCCAAACGCATTTGTTCGCATTTCGCCCGACAACACAGTGACAGTGCTCATTAAGCACATTGAGTTTGGCCAGGGACCGTTCACCGGCCTGTCGACGCTCGTCGCAGAAGAACTGGATGCCGATTGGGCGCAAATGCGTGCCGAGGCTGCACCGGCAGATGGAAGCAAATATAAAAACCTGATGTTCGGTGTGCAGGGGACGGGTGGTTCGACGGCGATTGCCAACTCTTACACGCAAATGCGTGAAGCCGGTGCCAAGGCTCGGGCAATGTTAGTTGCTGCTGCCGCTCAGACATGGAGCGTCGATGTGGCTGGCATCACCGTTGAAAAGGGTGTTGTGAAACACGCTGCTTCCGGCAAGAGCGCAACATTTGGCGAGCTTGCGAATGCAGCCAAAACGATAGATGTGCCAACGGCTGTCACGCTCAAGAAGCCGGAAGATTTCAAGATTATCGGTACCGATGTTCCGCGCATGGATTCTGAAGCCAAGTCCACGGGTGCTGCCGAATTTACGATCGACTTCAATAAGGACGGGTTGCTTACGGTGCTTGTGGCGCGGTCTCCGGTGTTCGGTGGATTTGTGAAATCCTTCGACGATACCGAAGCGCGCAAGGTTTCAGGTGTTGTTGATGTCCGCCAGATCCCAACGGGCGTTGCTGTTTATGCCAAATCCTATTGGGCCGCTTCCAAGGGCCGTGAAGCCTTGAAGGTCACGTGGGATGAAAGCGCGGCAGAAACGCGGTCATCGGCTGAGATCGAGACGCTTTATCGTGATCTGGCCAAGGTGCCAGGCAAGGTGGCAGCTGAAAAAGGCACGTTGGATACTGCGTTTAAGAATTCTGCGAAAGTTATTGAGGCTGAGTATGTGTTTCCGTTTTTGGCGCATGCACCAATGGAGCCGCTCGACTGCGCGATCGAAGCTGACAGCTCGAAAGCTGAAATCTGGGCCGGATCGCAGTTCCCGCCGCTTGATCAAATGGCAGCGGCTCAGGTGCTGATGCTGCGGCCGGAAGCGGTGAAGGTGAATACTCTGTTTGCCGGTGGGAGTTTCGGTCGCCGGGCAACGCCATCGGGCGAACTGGCGCGCGAAGCCGCGGAATGTGTGAAAGCCATCGACCGGAAGTACCCGGTTAAACTGATGCGGTCACGTGAGGATGACATGACGGGCGGCTACTATCGCCCTTTTACCGTCCACCGTCTGAAAGCAAGCTTGGATAAAGACGGCAATATTTCCGGATGGGACCAGACGATTGCAACCTCGTCGATCCTTGCGGGCACACCGTTCGCTTTTATGGTGCAAGGTGGCATTGACCCGACGGCTGTCGAAGGCGCGTCAGACAGCCCTTATCAATTGCCGAGCTTGCGTGTCAGCGTGCATCAGCAAAGCACCGGCGTTCCACCGTTGTGGTGGCGATCTGTTGGGCATACGCACACCGGTTTTGCCGTCGAAACGTTTCTAGATGAGCTGTTGGCAGCATCCGGAAAAGACGCAGTGGAGGGACGTCTTGCATTGTTGAAAGCGGATGCGCGTGAGGCTGGTGTCTTGAAAGCGGTCGCGGAGCTGGCGCAATGGGGACGTTCGTTGTCGGACGGTCACGCCATGGGTGTTGCCGTCCATCAATCGTTTTCAAGTTACGTCGCGCAGGTTGCCGAAGTCTCTTTGGGTGAAGAGGGCTTGCCGAAAGTACATAAGGTTTGGTGTGCGGTTGACTGCGGAGTCGCTGTCAACCCGAACATCGTCAAGGCGCAGATGGAAGGCGGCATTGGCTATGGTTTGAGCGCGGCTTTGTTCAATGCAGTGACGCTTGACAAGGGGCGCATCGTCGAAACGAATTTCGACACCTATCGTTCGTTACGAATTAACGAGATGCCGGATGTTGAAGTCACGATTGTGAAGTCGGCTGAAGCGCCAACCGGCGTCGGCGAACCTGGCGTGCCCCCTGTCGCACCGGCTGTCGCCAATGCCTGGGCGAAGCTGACCGGGAAGCGTGTCCGGCGGCTTCCGTTCGCGGGGCGGGACGCCTAGCCTGTATGGCCCAGGCGCTGACCTGGCCGCCGAGAGAAAAAGTGAGGCGATATGCTTGGGCGCAAGGTCATACTTCTCGTGTTGCTTGGGCTCGCTGGCGCGATAACCATTTTGACGCTGACAAGCGGGTTGGCGCTCGCCCAGTCTTGCCGATCAGATAACGACTGCCGCAGCTTTAGGTCGGTCGGGGCCGGGGCGAGATGCATCGGTGATACTTTGGTGCAGACAACTGAGCGATGCGTCTCCGGTCGCTGCCAACGGCGTGATGTGCGGCGGCAAAATTGTTCGATTGGTGTCGGTGGACGCTGTACCGGAAGCGGATACGAGACGACGCGCGGGCGCTGCAATGCAAGTGCAGAGCGATGCGATACGCGTCGCGAGCGGGTGTCCTGTGTTGAGAGCTGCACGTGTGTTGGCAAGGTTTTGACGGTGTCGACTGGCAGGTGTTCGCCGGCAATCGGCTGTCACAGCGTTGTCTCTGTATGTCGCGATGGGTGTTCGTGTAAGCCAAATCCGGTTTGTAAAGGTCGCGTCGAGCCCAATCATTGACGTGTGCTGAGTGGCGCAGATGCGTGCAGGTCGCTCTATACCGGTTGAGTGCCGCCGGTCTATGGTCACTTTCAATCGTGACTTCAATCGAGATCCCACTTTGATGCCGTTTCAAATCTATTATCCAAGCTCTCCGGATCTGCCGCTGCCGCCGCGCCACCGTTTTCCGGCAACTAAGTATCGCTTGCTCTATGAAATGCTGCGTGATGAAGCCGACGTGCACGGGTTTGAATTCACACATTCGCCGTTGATCTCGCGGGAGGACCTCTATCGCTGCCACAGCCGACGTTATGTCGACGCGATCTTCGATGGCACGTTGTCGACCGAAGAGCAGAAACAGATCGCGTTGCCGTGGAGTGAAATCCTGGTGCATCGCTCGCGCAGTGCGGTTGGTGGATCGTTGGCGACGGCGCGCTTGGCGTTGGATATTGGCGCAGCCGGGCAATTGGCTGGTGGCACGCACCATGCCCACCACGATTACGGCTCCGGCTTTTGCGTATTTAACGATCTCGCCGTTACCGCAAGCGTTTTGCAGAGGGAACGT
>JAJFHI010000269.1 GCA_021775715.1 Hyphomicrobiaceae bacterium
CATCCGAGCTGCGTACCGGGCGGCGCGTCAGGAACTTCTTAGAATTGTTGCCCTTCTCATCGTAGTAGTCGACAACACCGTCAGCTGTGCGGAAGCGATAAAAGCGCGAATCTTTGCCACCAACGCTAATTTTGGTGAACAACAACTCACCCGGTGGGCCATCGATAGCGGTTGCGTCCTTCGGGTCGAAGAAAAATTCAACGGTGTCGCCGGCACTGATGCGGCGGCGAAAGTCGGTATCGTAGGCATGGACGCGCATGATCTTCAAGATCGTCTCTTGCGGCACATTCTGCAGCAGGCTGGCGTGATAAATGCTGCGATAGAGGCTCGTTGATTTGGTCTTATTGTCATTGGCTTGGGCGGCGCGAACCAGCTCTTGTTCGACAAATGGCGTGTCTCGCGCAACAAACTGACCGGCTTCATTGCGTGCCACAGTTATAGCGTGCACCTGTCCGGCGTCGAAAACACTGAACTGCGCCGGTTCCATTTTGTCGGGCTCGGTCAGTGACGGCACCAGCGTGATATGCACCTGCTGTCCTTCGCGAACGCCACCGCTTGAAACAAATGAGCTGACGGGTTCAAGCATGGCCTCCGCCTGCCAGGTGTCAGCGCCGGCGTTTTTTAGAATGCCTGATAGCGTGTCGGTACTACCGACAGCGACGATGCGTTTCTGGCGGCCCTCAAGCTCGCCGTCGATCTCTTCAATCTCGACAATCGACTTCGCCAGAACCGTTGTGTTTGGCGGAGCTTGTTCGACAACCTGGGTTTCAAATTTCGACAGGAGATCTTGTTCGGATTGCCCGACTGGACGCTCCTCTGCGAGCGCGTTGCGTAACTCGCCTGGGTCAAGCTCTTCGCGCTGGACTTGCTCAACCAGCTCTTTGACTTCACGTGTGTCGAGTTCCTGACCGTCTTCTCCAGGGAGAATGCCACCAAGCAACTCGACAACATTGACCCGAACCTTAGTGTTCGATCCACCCGCGTCTTCGTCAGCGTTGTTGGACGTTATCGGCTTGTCGCTGGCGTAGAGCTTGAATGGATTGAACGGCGGTATGACTTCGTCGTAGGCGTGCGTGTCACGCGAAAGCCGCGCGACAATTCGGGCGTAAGGTTTTGCATGAATGTATTCGCGCCCGCCGCGCCGCTGCTTCAGGCTTTCGTAAATGACGTAACGTGTGGATGTCGTTCCGGAGATGACTTCCAACGAGTTGGTTTTTGGAACAGACCAGTTGAGACCATCGGCGCGGCGGACCTGCGGCATTTGACTTGGCAACGCACCGGTCTTGAGACCTTCGAAGGCCGGCATCAAAACGGTCGTTGCATCAACGGTGTCTTCCGTTGAGCCATAGACGACGGCGACAATTGCCACGCCACCGACCATTGCGGCAAGACATGTGCTCATTAACCAGCGGAAGCGTCCACCTTGTGGGCTTTCTGCCTGATCAGAGTCATAAATATCGCGATAGGATTTGCGTGCCCGCCCACGGTACACCTGCGGCAGACCACGCGGACGCGCAGTATTGCCGTACATACCTGCGCCACGATTGGCGGAATGACGGTGGCCTTTGACCAACGTAGTGCCCCCTAGGATTTCCCCGCGTACCCTTCTGCGGAACCGCGCCACCAATGTTTGGCAGCGCACAAACGCCCGTTTTGCTTTGCTGAACCGATCAGCGCCACAGCCTCCAATAGCCAGACTGTGTTATTCGCGAACCAAAAGTAAGCCCCAATGTCAGGACTTTAGGGTCGAAAACGGGCAAGTCCATGGCGAGGTGGTTTCGTATGCACCGATTTCTCCAGTCGCTGCATTCTTCGCTCCGGGTTGGGGCTTAAGCAGTGCCTTCGCTGGGCCATACCAAGAAGTTACGACAGTTCAGGCGAAAACGGTCCATACAACACGAGTGGCCACGTTTGTTGCGCGTCTGCGGTCAATTTCGCCCTCTACTCATCGTCGACCATTAACTTTGGTTCGGTAGATGTCTGGTTCGTGAGGGCAGTCCAGCCGTTCTGGTTAGCAAGAGTACAGATCTGCCCTCTTTTTTTGCACGGCAAGCGTGTGCTCGGTTGAGTATGTAACAACCAAAAGAGATGTAATGGCCTGACTTTGTTGTATTCTTTGCATCTTTGGCAAGTTTCCACAGGCACGTGGTGCAATGCAAAAAAATTTAAAAAAGCCGTTGACACAGGGCTCGTGATGGGGTTTATTCACGTTGTCTTCGGGGCGCACGGCGCTACCGAGTGCCTGTTTCTGTCAGGCAATGCTCTCTCGATCTTAATAATCGAACCACTCCGGTTCCGCCGGACGGGTTCGTTTGTTTCTGATCCGAGGTTTAACGACCTCGAAGGGAAGCTTTGTCGGATTTTTTCAGGCCTGCTCTTTGAAAATTGAATTTGAAGGAAGAGAAACGCAGGCGGCGAGGTCCTGGCGGATGTCTGTCTCGAGCAATCGGGATTGTGCATCACACAGAACTCTAGCGAAATCTGCGTTTCTATATACCATCACCATAATGATCGCAGAAGGTTTCGACCTGACGTGATTGTTGGATGTGAGGTACCCGTTACGCAGAAATCATTGGAGACTGATTCGCTCCAACAAGCTAGAAATCATACTTTCAATATGAGAGTTTGATCCTGGCTCAGAACGAACGCTGGCGGCAGGCTTAACACATGCAAGTCGAACGCTCTCTTCGGAGAGAGTGGCAGACGGGTGAGTAACGCGTGGGAACCTACCTAGAAGTACGGAATAACTCGAGGAAACT
>JAJFHI010000270.1 GCA_021775715.1 Hyphomicrobiaceae bacterium
CGTTCAAGACAACGGCGTTGAAGTCCGCTTGGCCGACAGCGAAGTCACGACGTTCATCCGTCGCTCTGACCTTGCACGTGATCGTAACGACCAGCGTCCAGACCGCTTCAATGTTGGCGACAAGATTGATGCTGCTGTGACAAATATTGACAAGGCATCGCGTCGTGTCACGGTCTCGATCAAGTTACTGGAAATTGCTGAAGAGAAGCAGGCCGTTGCCCAGTACGGGTCATCGGACTCAGGTGCTTCGCTTGGTGACATTTTGCAGGCTGCCATGAAGAAGACTGGCGGCGCTGAAGACGCTAAAGAAGATGCTGATGCAACCGCTGATGCAACCGCTGATGCAACCGCTGATGCAACCGCTGATGCAACCGCTGATGCAACCGCTGATGCAGCTTCTGACGCAACTGCTGATGCAACTCTCGAGGAAACTCCTGATGCGCCGGACGCTGGTGACGAAGGTTCGAAGTCTTAAGGCGAGTTAGATGCCAGGCATTCGATGCCTGGCGTCATAACAAAAAGCGGGTTGGGCTGAAACGGCCACATAAACCCAGAAGTGTTAACGCGGCCCTTGGTTTCAAGGGCCGCGTTTCTTTTTTAAGCACAAGACAAATCTTGTGCTGGCATGCACTAAAGCAGATTGCTGTAGGGTTACTATTTGCTTTACAATGGCCATATTGAAAACACACAGCCAAGCGGCTCGCAGATGCTAGCCGCCGATTTTTTCTTTTCGCGTTTGTGTGTAGCTGGAGGCCCAGAATGACATTTGAAACAGAGACCGTGTTAGATCGTCGTCGTTTGCGTCGGCGGGTAACGGTCTGGCGTGGAGCAGCGATCGCGGCGTTAACGTTAGCGCTCGGGGCTTTTGCATTCGGTGGGGAGCAACTGGCGACCCTGACAGGACAAAAGCAAATTGCACGCGTGGCAATTGAAGGCACGATCTTGGAGGATCGCGCGCAATTGCAGATGCTAGAAAAGATCGCCAAGGCGGAGCACGTCGCGGCATTGTTGCTTTACGTAAACAGCCCAGGCGGCACGACGACGGGTGGTGAGGCTCTTTATGAGGCTTTACGCAAAGTCTCCGAGAAGAAGCCGGTCGTGGCACAGTTTGGCACCGTGGCGGCGTCTGCCGGCTATATCATTGGTCTTGGCACAGACCACATCGTGGCGCGCGGCAACACTATCACAGGGTCGGTCGGCGTCATCATGCAGTGGCCTCAGCTCACAGAGATGCTGAATAAGATTGGCGTCAAATTCGAGACCGTCCGCAGCGGTGAAAACAAGGCTCTGCCAAATTTCTTTGAACCGACGACGGAAAAAAGCCGTCAAGTCAGTCAGGAAATGATCGATGATGGCTTTAAGTGGTTTCTCTCTCTGGTTGAAAAGCGTCGTGGTGTGAACCTCGCCACGATGCCCGATCTCAAAACCGGCCGTATCTACTCTGGCCGTGAGGCCAAGCGCCTTAAGCTGGTTGACGAAATCGGAGGAGAGACGGAAGCGATCCGGTGGCTCGAGGAAAAGCGAAGCGTTGCCAAAGACTTAGATGTTGTGAACTGGACGAAGGAAGAACAAAACGCGTTTGGCTTCTCAGCGTCCATCCAGGGCCTGGCAACCACGGTGTTTGGGGTAAACGGTGCCGCAGTCACACAGCTCTTGGCACGGGATAGAAACCTCGCCGCTCTCGGCCTTGACGGCATGCTATCTGTTTGGCACCCTTCGAAAAATTAAGAAATAACAAGTGTCTCCGAGGGAGTGGACGTGTGATCAAATCTGAATTGATCCTGAAAATTGCAGCCGCCAACCCGCATCTGTATCAGCGCGACGTTGAGCGCATCGTGAATGTCATCTTTGATGAGATTGTCGATGCGCTGGCGCGTGGTGATCGGGTGGAGTTGCGTGGGTTCGGCGCATTCACTGTGAAGCACCGGCCAGCACGTGAGGGCCGAAACCCAAGAACGGGTGAGCCGGTCCCGGTCGCTGAGAAATTCATTCCGTTTTTCAAGACGGGCAAGGAACTGCGTGATCGGCTGAACGCAACCACTTAACGCTCCGCTCATCTTTGGTCGGCACAAATGAGTTGATCGAATGTATGGTGGTCGACCGTTAACCATATCTGGCAACGCCCCACCTAGGTTGAGGAATTACAGTGCTGAAACGTATTGGCCTTTTGCTTGTTGCATTTCCTGTTGCGATCTTTCTCGTGACACTCGCGGTGGCCAATCGTCATGACGTGCAACTCGTGCTTGATCCCTTTCGCCCCGAGAACCCTGTGATCTCTGTGGGGCTTCCATTTTATGTCTATCTGTTTGGTGCGCTGTTTCTTGGCATTATTGCAGGTGGAACAGCTGTCTGGCTTGGCCAAAGCCATTGGCGCCGTACGGCACGTGCCCGGTCGCATGAAGCACGGCGCTGGCAGTCAGAAGCAGATCGCTTGGCGCGGGAACGCGATGCCTCTGTCGCAGCGGGCGGTGGTGCGCCGCCAAAACAGTTGGCAGCCGTTGGTCACTGAAGGTGCCGCTTATCGCCGAGCGTTTACGCCTAAATTTGCCACCGACCATAAAAATTGCGTGATGCGCAGGAGCGCCTGGTCGCCTCGATGACAACCGACATAAAGATTTGTGGCCTCAAGACGCAAGCCGCGCTTGACGC
Source organism: Hyphomicrobiaceae bacterium (assembly GCA_021775715.1). Taxonomy (GTDB): domain Bacteria; phylum Pseudomonadota; class Alphaproteobacteria; order Rhizobiales; family Hyphomicrobiaceae; genus JAJFHI01. Next base: position 2,650 of record JAJFHI010000270.1, read on the forward strand.
TGCGCTGGGTGATTGCGACGCGCACGAGGCGCGCTACGTCGGCCTTGTTTTCTTTCCGAAAAGTCCACGCAATGTCGATATCGACTTGGCCCGTCGTCTCGCAGAACGTGCACGTGGCAAGGCAAAGGTTGTCGCCCTACTGGTCGATCCCGATGACACGCTGGTAGATCAGGTGACAGCGGGTGTTGCACCGGATTTTCTGCAACTGCACGGGCGCGAGACCGTTGAACGCATCAAACAGATCCGGCAACGGACGTCAGCCAGCATCATCAAGGCCGTCGGCGTAACAACGTCCGAGGATGTATCAAAGGCCGTAGACTATGATGCGCCGGGGGCTATTGCAGACATCGTCTTGTTTGATGCAAAGCCGCCAGCCGGTGGTGAGCTTCCCGGTGGCAACGGCCTGCCTTTTGATTGGCGGGTGCTTGCCAACGCGGCTGATATCGCTGGCCGAAAGTACATGTTGTCGGGTGGTTTGACGCCGGACAATGTCGCGGCGGCTATCGAATTGACCAAGGCTGCGATGGTTGATGTCTCGTCTGGCGTCGAGTTTGGTCCCGGGCAAAAGGACCCGGAATTGATCGCGCGCTTTATCCGAGCCGTAAAGACGGCTAAGCAAGCAGACTAAAATGCCGCCGAC
>JAJFHI010000028.1 GCA_021775715.1 Hyphomicrobiaceae bacterium
CCGCGGTTTTAGAGGCCTTCGCAAAAGGCGTTATTGGGATGCGTTACACCAGCGCAGTGCAGGATTGAGTGATGGAAATTAGAGAAACGAATTCGGATGGGCTTTCACGGACACTTGAGGTCGTGATTGGCCAGGACGAACTCAACCAGCGCTTTGATGCGCGCCTTGGTGAGCTGAAAAACACGGTCCAGCTTAAGGGCTTTCGTAAGGGTAAGGTGCCGGTCACGCACCTGAAGAAAGTTTACGGCAAGCAGGTGATGGCAGAGATCCTTGAGCAGACGGTCAAGGAGACTAGCTCGAAGGCCATCCAGGACCGCGATGAACGCGCGGCGGCACAGCCGGCCATTACGCTTCCAGAAGACCAAAGCGAAATCGAAAAGGTCATCAACGGTGAAGCTGATCTCAGCTACTCGATGACGTTTGAAGTGTTGCCAAAAATCGAGCTGGCGGACTTTTCGACGTTGGAACTTGAGAAGCTTGTTGTCGAAGTCGAAGACGCAGCCGTTGATGAAGCGCTTGGCCAGTTGCGTGAGCGTGGCACGACATATGAGGAAGCCAAGGACCGCGTAGCGGAAGAGGGTGACCAGGTCAGCATGGACTTTGTCGGTAAAATCGATGGCGAAGCCTTTGAGGGCGGCATGGCTGCAGACCAGGCTGTTACGATCGGTGCAGGTAACTTTATTCCAGGCTTTGAAGAAGGTCTTCTTGGCGCCAAGGCCGGTGACGAGCCCACGATTGATGCCCACTTCCCAGACGACTACCAGGCAGCGCACTTGGCAGGCAAAACCGCGCAGTTTGATGTGATCGTGAAGTCAGTCAACATTCCAAAACTCCCCGAGCTCGACGATGAGTTTGCGAGCGGACTTGGTGTTGAAAGCCTCGCCAAGCTGAAAGAAGTTTTGGCAAAGCAAATCGGTCAGGAATACGCAGACACAGCACGCATGAAAGTAAAGCGCGAGTTGTTGGATGCGCTTGAAAAAGTCCATGACTTTGAGCTTCCGCCATCGCTTGTTGAGCGCGAGTTTGAAGGCGTCTGGGCACAGCTCACACAAGGCCTGCAGCAGTCCGGTAAAACGTTTGAAGACGAAGGCAAGACCGAGGATGAGGCGCGCGAAGAATATAAGAAGATCGCAGCCCGCCGTGTCCGCCTGGGGCTCATCATCGGTGAGATTGGTGACGTCAACAAAATCGAGGTGACACAGGAAGAATTGCGCGGCGCGTTGATGCAGCAGGCGCGTTCGTATCCTGGGCAGGAAAAGATGGTCTACGAGTTCTACGAAAAGAACCCGAACGCCATTGCCGACTTGCGCGCGCCGATTTTCGAGGACAAGGTTGTTGACCACATTCTTGAAATAGCCAAGCCATCGGAAAAGAGTGTTACCAAGGATGAGCTGTTCAAGCTTATCGAAGAAGCGACAGAGGCTTGATCTTTCGGTCTGGTCCCGACGGCCTGTCAGGTTGAGTTGCAAGCGGATACGCTTTCAACGAAATCTGATAAATAGACACGAAACTAAAATTTATGGCGTGGTCGCGATCTCAATGCGATTTCACCTAAGTCTGAAACGAATTAGCGTGACTTGTATGCGTCGAACCGCTTGACCACATCAGGTCGAGATCACAAACCGTCGCTCTGGAATGCCATCGTGCAAACCTCGGCGACACCCTAACCAGCTCTTCACCACTTGTTTGTGAAGACTAGTTGCAGAACGGGAGAAACGAAGTCTCATGCGCGATCCGGTTGCCACTCCTATGACAAGTTCGTTCTGGCCGATGGTCGTCGAACAAACCAACCGCGGCGAGCGCGGGTACGACCTGCCATCGCGCCTCCTCAAGGACCGCATCATCTTCGTCACGGGTGTTGTTGAAGATCAAATGGCGGCCTCGATTTGCATGCAGCTTCTGTATTGCGAATCTGAGAATCCGACAAAAGAGATCTCGATGTATATCAACTCGCCGGGTGGTGTCGTTACCGCCGGTATGGCGATCTACGACACGATGCAGATCATCAAGCCGCCGATCGCGACTGTATGCATCGGCCAGGCCGCTTCGATGGGATCGCTGTTGCTTTGCGCCGGCGACAAGGACATGCGGTTTGCATTGACCAATGCACGCATCATGGTTCACCAGCCGTCAGGTGGCTTCCAAGGGCAAGCTTCCGATATCGAGAGACATGCTCAAGATATTGTTAAAATGAAGCGCCGCCTGAATGAGGTCTACGTCAAGCATACCGGGCTGCCATACGAAAAAGTTGAAAACACGCTTGATCGCGACCACTTCATGTCCGCAGAAGAGGCTAAAGAATTTGGGTTAATTGATAAAGTTCTGACCACGCGCGATGAGATGACTGACCTGACCGGCGGCACCAAATCGGACTAGTGCAGATCAAAAATTTTTCGTTTTGGGCCGGCTTGGCTTTTGCGAGTGAAATTTTATCCCGTGGCGACACAAGTCGGCGCGGGATTTTTGGTTTAAAAAAAAGAAACTCAAATCAATCGCTTGAGGGTGTCTACGATGCATATTGGACGGCCCCGACGGGGTCAAATCATGTCGCACGCCCGCTTGTGCTGAATATATCTCACACTCGACCCTTGGGTTCCGTGAGCACAATGCCTATCTTCGGCCATTAGGGTAGGATTGCGTAGCCAACTTGAGCCCAATTGCCGTCATGAAGCCAAGGCAGTGTTTGCCGTGTTTGGTGAGAGGGCGTGACGGGATCCGTTGCCTGTGGTCAAACGTAGATTAAGTCCACAAATGCAACACCCCTGTTGTATTCAAGCCGCCGTAGGCATTCCGTAACTGGAGCGCTGTTAATCCAATCTTGATCTCCAGGACCCTAGCGTGTTCAGATCAGATTCTCTTATTTGTCCGGCTTTGCGTAGGGCAGAGGTGAAGATGCCAATAGAATCGACAATGACATGGTACTAAGTCTGCATTTAGTGGACGATAGCCGACTAGAATTTTACCAGCCGATTTGCGGCGCGCGGGAAGGGTGACGGAGACCAATGGCACAAGAGAAAAACACCCTGTACTGCTCGTTCTGCGGCAAGAGCCAGCACGAAGTCCGCAAGCTGATCGCAGGACCGACGGTTTTCATCTGCGATGAATGTGTTGAGCTGTGCATGGACATCATTCGGGAAGAAAACAAAAACACCTTGGTGAAATCGCGTGACGGCGTGCCAGCGCCACAAGAGATTTGCTCGGTTCTCGATTCCTATGTGATTGGACAGGCCCACGCCAAACGCGTGCTGTCAGTCGCGGTTCATAACCACTACAAGCGCCTCAACCACGCAGCCAAGAACAACGATGTTGA
>JAJFHI010000271.1 GCA_021775715.1 Hyphomicrobiaceae bacterium
ATTCGTACGCGACGAGATTGCCCGTGGCCGCGCGATCATTCCAGCCAACATCAACCACACCGAAGTCGAACCGATGATCATCGGTCGCAACTTCCTCGTTAAGATCAACGCCAACATCGGCAACTCGGCCGTCACGTCGTCGGTTGAAGAAGAAGTCGACAAGATGGTGTGGGCGACACGTTGGGGCGCTGACAACGTCATGGACCTCTCGACAGGTCGCAACATCCACAACACGCGCGAATGGATCCTTAGAAACTCGCCGGTTCCTATCGGCACGGTTCCAATCTATCAGGCACTGGAGAAGTGTGACGGCGACCCCGTGCAACTGACATGGGAAATCTACCGCGACACACTCATCGAACAGGCCGAGCAAGGCGTCGACTACTTCACCATCCACGCCGGCGTTCGCCTCGCATACGTGCCGATGACCGCAAACCGCGTCACGGGCATCGTCTCCCGCGGTGGCTCAATCATGGCCAAGTGGTGCCTCGCACATCACAAGGAAAGCTTCCTTTACACGCACTTCGACGAAATTTGCGACATCATGCGCAAGTACGATGTGTCGTTCTCGTTGGGCGATGGTTTGCGTCCTGGCTCCATTGCGGATGCGAACGACCGTGCGCAATTTGCTGAACTGGAAACGCTCGGCGAGCTCACAAAGATCGCTTGGGACAAAGGCTGTCAGGTGATGATCGAAGGCCCCGGCCACGTGCCGATGCACAAGATCAAAGTCAACATGACCAAACAGCTGGAAGAGTGCGGCGAAGCACCGTTCTACACGCTCGGCCCACTCACGACCGACATCGCACCCGGCTACGACCACATCACGTCCGGCATCGGTGCTGCGATGATCGGCTGGTTTGGTTGCGCGATGCTTTGCTACGTGACGCCGAAAGAGCACCTCGGCCTGCCAAACCGCGACGACGTCAAGTACGGCGTCATAACGTACAAACTGGCAGCTCACGCAGCCGACCTTGCCAAAGGCCACCCAGGCGCACAGCTACGCGATGATGCCTTATCACAAGCCCGCTTTGACTTCCGTTGGGAAGATCAATTCAACCTCGGTCTTGATCCAGACACCGCTCGCGCAATGCACGACGAAACGTTGCCGAAAGACGCTCACAAAGTGGCGCACTTCTGCTCGATGTGCGGGCCCAAGTTCTGCTCGATGAAAATCACGCAGGACGTTCGCGACTATGCCGCGACGCTGAATGACCCGGACGTGAAAACCGCGCAAGACGGAATGGACGCCATGAGCCAGAAATTCCGCGATATGGGCAACGACGTCTACATCGATGCCGACAAGGCGAAAGCTGAGGCCATAAAGGCGAGCAATAAAGATTTGGGTTAGTTTACTCCAGACACTCGCCTAAAAAGAATAAGAGCCAGCTTCTGGAAACGGGGGCTGGCTTTTCTATGGAGGCTCGCTGCCCGGCAGTGATCGCGCAGGTTCTCTGCGCAAGAGGTCCTCCGGATAAGGCCGAAAAAGACAACGATGGAGGAAGTACAGTTTGACGACACAACGCCCATTTTCATCTTCTAAGCTAATCGCGAAATGCTATCGTGTGTGCGTTCCTTGCCCGGAGGTATCACCATGACCCACACCAGTTTCACAAAAGAAATCTTTGCCGAGTTTCGTGCCAACGACCGTTCCGGCCCGATCCACATGCTCAACCTGATTAAGCTGCGCGCGCAAGCGGATTACGCTGATGGCCGCATTGCAACAGGTGCCGAGGCCTACGCAGCGTACGGCCGAGAAAGTACGCCGGTCTTTCAACGCCTTGGCGGGCGCATCGTTTGGCGAGGTGCGCGGGAGCTGACATTGATCGGTCCGCAAAGCGAGAGTTGGGATATTTGCTTTATCGCCGAATACCCTTCGGTCGAGGCGTTCGTCGAGATGGTTAAAGACCCCGTCTATCGAGCAGCCACCGAGCATCGCCAGGCCGCCGTGGGTGACTCGCGCCTTGTTCGTCTTTCACCCATGGCACCCGGTAGCAACTTCGCCGACCCTCCCGGCAGCGCCGCATGATCGCGAAACTCATCGCTTGCCTCAACATAAACTGCCCCCTGTAACGCTGGCGTCGTTTTCGATTTCCTCGCAATTCTGCGCGCAGGCGTCTGAGACGCAATTTTCCAAACGACCCAATTGACCACTACGCACGCGAATTCGACGGCACCCCGCCTGCGCGGCAGGTCACAACAACAACGGACTATGAGCTGGTTTGCGAGAACGGCTAGGTTTCGGATGGAGAATGCCGCTGCAAGAAAGGCCGCACGCGCTTAAATAAAGGGCAACCGTCGCTACACATGTGTGTGCAAGAACTGCGACTCTCCAATCCCTAAAGGCCTTCGCAACTGCAAAAAAAGCAGTGATCAATACTGCAAAATCAGCTGCCAGCAAATGTGTTCATATTACCAGCCAAAGCCGTCGGCCATTCCGCTACATCAACTCCGGCCAGCCCCGCCAATCCGGGCATGACGACACCGCCGGGTCTTCAATCGCCTAAAAAAGCCCACATGTACATGCGCCAATAACGCGATTGTGCAAAGGAACCTACTTGTGATTTCGGGCGGAAAACCCAAGGTGCTAACCTTGTTAGAAAACGAGTCGAAGGCGAACCCAATGACAACACGAAGAATGACCTCTGGTTATGCACTGACGGCATTTGCTCTCATGGCACTTCTGTTTCAAGCCTCCACCCCAACGCAAGCCCTGGCCGCATCAATCAAGGGCCAATGGCGTGGCTCTGGCAGTGTGAAAACCAACTCCGGCACCAAGGAGCGTGTTCGTTGCCGCGTGACCTATCGGCGGGCGGGTGGTCAGATTTTTTCGGTCACTGCCCGATGTGCGAGCAGCGCTGGCCGGTTCGATCAGAATGGCAGCGTCAAGCGGGTCAGCAAAAACCGTTACGTAGGCACGGTTTATAACCCAGACTTCAACATCAAAGCCCGCGTCGTCATCACAGCAAGAGGCAAGCGACAGACTGTGTCGCTCTCAAGTTCCGAGGGAACGGGCTACTTGAGTCTACGACGTCGGTAACGGATTCATACGACACAATCTTCGGCAACGAGCAAAGATTCCAGAAACAATTCACGCGTAACAGCCAGCATCACTCCATCACCTGACATGAGGCGCGCGCGGTGCTCAAGCACCGGTCGTGCCGCTTGGCTATTATGATCGGGCAACGTATCTGCGACGTGGGCGATAACCGCGAAGTTGCGCCGTTCCGGTTCAAATTCTGCAACAACCCGACCGAAGGGTGCGTCCGTACTGGCAAGTCGCGCGCGCATGTCAGCGGGCAAGCAGGCGTCTGCATACCAGATCTCGGCTGTTGCAAGGTGCGCGTTACCGCGCCGCAAATTCACGCGACGATACATCAATCCTGTCGGGTCTAGCTGAACCTCGCCGAAAAGAAGACCATCAGCTACCGAAAGCGGTTCAATCAGTTCCATGCGCAAGACTTCCGAGCGCAGTCCACCCCAGCCGATGGCGTACGCTTCGCACCAAGTCTGTAAAGCGTCGCTGACCGTCGCAGATCGCAGAATATGTGCGTTCAACAAAGCAACAGGCGCCGTCATCGTTTGTCCGCAGTCCGCGATATCGCTGGCTGCTGATTTGTGCATGTGCCCCATACGCTGTGTCCGTACGATGTAATGTTTCGTCAAGGCAACAGCGACCAGGAGCGGGTGGGAAATCTGGACGCCCTAATGCATGACAGACACCCGTTTGATAGCACTCGCCGTCACCTGATTTAACGTAGGCGCCAAGCCACCAGATTGCACCCGCGACCGACGCTATGTCGCACGTAACGGGACGCTATTTCCGGCGTTCACTTAGCACGGCAAAAGCGTCATTCGTCGCCGCCTTCAGTTGGCAAATCAATGCTGCGCATTGCGGCCTCGCTAGGCTTCATGCCAAATCCTTCGCGAATTCCAACATTGCGGATAATGACCTCGATACAGATCTTGTCATCGAAGCTTTCATCGCCAAGGCCGTCGTACTTCGCTTTAATCGTACTGACCATCTCCCGTTCGTTCGGTGTGAGTTGATCGGCAAGTTCACCAACCTCGTCTAATAGCCCGAGCACTTCCGCTCGATTGACTAGTTGTACCATCGTTTTTCTCCTCGCCCCCGTCCATGCAAATCCGTTGGCAACACCATATAGGAATCTTCATGCGCTGCGCCTGAAATCTGAAGCTCACGCCACATAGCTTTGAGGACTTATGAGCAGGTCAGTTTCTTATCGCCGAAAGGTTCTTAATTAATCTGGCTTTCGCCTGCGTTTCAATTTGGCACGATGAATATGCCTATTAATGTTACTTGCAGGTAAACACGCCCAGCAATGGCACATGTGAAAATATGTTGGTATCGGTTCTTTTCGAACACGATCGGTATCTCATCGCAATTCAGTGGAGTTTTTTCATGAAAATCGTAGGCATTTTAGCTGCGGCAGCCGCATTGGCGCTGACAGCAACCGCTGCGTCAGCGGGTGGCTTCAAGTATGGAAGTCTCGGCGGCAACCATGGCACGTATGCCAACGTTGGGGTTGCCTCATTTGGCAGTGCCAAAATCACATCTGGCAGATCTCACGGCCACAAGAAGTACCGCAGCAAAAAAAAATGGGGCGGTAACAGCGGCGGCAAAGCCTACAGCGACACTTACGTCGATGTAAACGTATACAAGCGCAAACATTCAGCGGGAATTTATGGCTCAACCGGCACGAAGTCGGGCTTTAAGGGCTCAGGCCGTGGAGAGGCTCACGCGCAGTCAGGCATCTCCGGCTCAGCCGGCATTGGCAGCGGCTTTGGTGGCCACATCGGCGGCTTCAAAAAGCTTCACTAACGTCATTGCTGTTTAGCGTTTCAAGACGCCATACAGGCAAATGGTCCGGGATGCTTCATCGCTTCCGGGCCATTTTTTTTGGACCATTGCATTTCTGAAAATCACACAGCGCCCAAGCTGTGCCTCTAAAGAACGTCTTAATATTTATCTTTAATCTTTTCCTAATTTCGAGGAACGAGTTGAAGATACTTTATCAATCCTATTTCGTAGCCCAAGATCTTTTCCTGGGAGCCAAATTGTGAAAATTTTTGTTTGTGTCGCGACGGCGTTATTTCTAATTTCCACAGCATCCATTTCTGGTGCTGTTGCCGGTGGTTTTGCCTACAAAACTGGCGCAGGTGGCTTTGGTGCCGCGAGCTCCGGCACAAGCGTCAATGTTCGCTCGAAGTACACAAAATACAGGTCTGAGACCTATGCCAAGACGTCGGTCGAAGTCCTCTACGGCGGCCAGATCGTAATTGGCAAAGCTTCCGCCGGCAACACAACGACGTTTAAGACGAAGGGCAAGTCAAATTACAAGCAGTGGAAGTCAACGAAGGTCAAGGTCTACGCCAAAGGCGGAAACGTTCTAGCCAAAGCACGTGGTGAGAATTATGTGACCATCAAGGCTGCGGGCAAAACGTACGTTGTCAGCAAGGAAGTCGCAAAATCGATCGCGCGCTTTACACCGCTTGGTACAACCGCGGCGTCCTCGACACAAAACTACATAAATGCATCAAGCAGCGGCTACCTGGGCATCAAGACCGGCGCCACCAACAAAGCAACTGTACGTATCCAGCGCTAGGCAAAAAAACCACACGGTCTCAGCACCTCTGCCATCATTCATTACAACGCCTTCGTATCAATCGATGCGAAGGCGTTGTGTTTTGCGCCAATAATGCGGGCATTCTCGTCACACTGAGGTACCAAGTTACTCGATCACCGCCGATCCACCGCAATTTTTGCCAAACTATCCACAGACTCAGCTTATAGCGGTGGTGAAAATCTGCGCAAAGAGCTATCAACTTGCGCAAACTATGCGTTTTCTTGATGAGAGTCGTAGCTTGTTAATCCCGCCGTTGTTTCTGCGTTCCGGCAACAATTCAATTTTTTGATTTGGAGCGCTCATGTTTCGTCCGACCTGGTGTGCAGCTTTTGCACTTGCTGTTGTCAGCGTGACAAACACCAGCGATGCGTATGCACAATCACTCACGATCGGTGATCAACCCTTTGAACAAGGGGCAAAGCGCCTTAAGGGCAAAACAACTGCCGATTTCGGGGCGAACGTCGGCTTCACAGTTGCGCCCGGACTGATCGTGACGCCAAGCGCCTACAGTGAAGTTGGCCACGACACCAACCCTGACAAAAGCTTCGATCCCGTCAGCGCCGCCTATGGCCGCGTTGGTACGGCCCTTTCACTCACCAAGATTGCGCGCGATGGGGCCGCCAACATCACAGCGTCCGGCAGTTGGCTTGGCCTTGATGACGACACCATCCGCGGCGACCGCCTGCTCGGCAACATATCAGCCGACGGTGTGTATTCTTTGATGCCCGGCCTTACAATTTCGGCAGGTGGGTTTATCGAGCATGATGGAATAAACTTCGCTGAAGACGAAACAGCCGGCGCCTTCACTGAGCTGACATATGGTGATGAGGTGACGACCGCATTCGTGCGGGCCCGCATCCAAGATGTCCGCTACCTGACTGACACGCCAGCGCCCGCTGGCATTGCTCCTGGTCTGATCCCGCTATTCGACATCGCCAATTTCAACGCTCAGCGCCGAGAAATTTCGGGTGGTCTGCTTGTCGGCAACAATCACTGGTTGGCACCTTATGTCCAGGCGGCCGCCGCCGACGTTGATTATACGAACCAGCGTCTTGAATCTGTGATTGACCGCGATGCGCGCGACTATCATGTCAAAGGTGGTGTTCGTGTTACCGTATCGCCGACTTTCCAGGCCGATATCGGCTGGCGCTGGAACCACCGAAACCTCGACGACACCGTAATCTCGAGCTTCACGTCGAGCTATTTCGACGGCAGCATCCGCTGGGCGCCATCGCCGTTCTTCTCAGCCCACGCCACTATTGATCGCACAATTGATGAGACGTCTGTTTTGTTTGGCCGTCTTTCCGACGTCAAAGGCCATGAATTGGGCTTCATCTATTATCCCGCCGACCGCTTTGCACTATCGTTGACAGCGCGTCGCGAACTTATTGAAGAAATCGGCGATATCGCACTGTTCCGCCGGCGACTAGTTACGACGGAACTGACCTACGACGTTTCCCAGTTCACGCAGCTCTACACGGGTCTTGTCTATGAGATCGTAGAAGAAGACCGCACAAATATTGAGTACGATCGTCTGCGTGTAGGTGTCGGGGCACGTGTTAGTCTCGGTGAAGACGGCAATGGCCGCGTTGCTGATATACTCGGCGATCGTTCCGCATTGTTTGCAAGACCGAGTTCAATCAATTTGCCAGGCGGTGCGGAGCTGCGCACATCTGTCGGCTATAGCCGGCTGCATCTGCCAAGCACAAACATGACGACGATAATTGGCGGAGTATTCTTCGACGAGGCGCTTGGGCAGATCGAAGATCATGATGGCAATTTCAACGGTGTTCGCACCGATGTTGAATTGCAGAATATGGCGCGGCACACCTTTGGCGCCGGTTACTCCCTGACATTTGGCGCCGGTGCATTCTACGCCTTCTACGACGAAGAAGATAACTCGAGCTGTACGTTTGATCTCACTACAAACTGCGGTTACGTGAACATTGATGACTTCGACCCGACGGACGAAAACTATACCGGCCCGTTCGGCGTCTTTGCGACGACGACAAATCGAAAGGTTCACTACTGGGGCGTGTCGGTAGACGCGAAACTGGGACGCCTACATGGCGGCAGCTTCAAAGACGACCCGGTGCATCGTACATCACCGTTTAAAGTTGGCGTCGCGTTCCGTGCCATCAACCAGGAAACAGACCTCCTCGCGATCGATCTCTCGGTTCCCGATCCTGTCGACTATGATGAAAACCTCAACACCTATTACTACGGCGGTTTCATTGGTGTTGATCACACGTTCCCGCTGTCCAACGGTTTCAGCCTCCAAGTAGACGCCGAAGCTGGTCTCTATTATGCCCATACCGACCTTGAAGGCCGCTACATCGCCTTCATTCCTGTTGGCGGCCCACGCTTCATCGTCGAACAAGGCGTGGTGGAGGATGGCGACAACAAAGCATCGTTCATCGGCAGCGTGCGTCTGGATTTGAACCGTGATTTTGATTGGGGCCGCCTCGGCATTTATGGCCAAGGCGAATACCTCAGCTACACGCCGCGAGTACGCTACAACAACAATGATGAAGCTGGCGGCTCACCGTTTGGCGTCATTGGAACACAGGTCGGTACCGAGCTGGACGATGAAGACGCCTTCTCTTACACAGTCGGCCTCAGCGCGACAGTGCCACTCAACTAAACGGTCCCCACGCCGCCAAATTCGGCAATCCTCCGGTGCAGCGATGGTGTTTCCCCATCAGTTGAGCCACTCCTCTGTGGACAAGTGAATTTTTGCCACTCCGACTCGCCGATAATACCGTGTCCCACGCGACGTTATGTGGGTTTGGAAAAATCGGGGAACGTGTTGGATGGCTGTGTGCGAAAAGTGCGCTCAAAATTTAATGTCTCACAGCCTAACCGCTGGCCACGGACAAACCACTCACGAACTTCGGGTATACTTGGATAGCGTCAGTCTTGCGTGTTACGAAGCCGCCCTAGACGTTGCCCAGCATTACCGCGCCTCTTCGATCACGACATTGCACTTCGTCTATGCCATGGCCGAGCTATCAGCGGCGGCACGCATTCTTGAAAGCTGGAACATTTCGCCGGCCGCTTTGTCGCGAGATGCAGCACATGCCCTGACATCGCCATCCGCAAGTGGTGAAGGCAGTGCGACCGGTGCACGGATCACGATGTCCGACGACTTGTACCAGCTCTTCCAGGTCGCAATGCATCAGGCAAAACGCGACGGCGCGCGGGTTGCCTCATTTAAACATCTGAACGACGCTTTTGCGCAGGCTGCTCAGTTTACTCGGGGCGATGCTGGCGCTTCATTGTTCCTGACCCATGTCACTTTGGCGTATCGCAATCGACAGCACAGCGTCACAGCTGCAGACCGCCATCAACACCAGGCGACCAGCTCCCTCGCCACCGCATCACAAGCGACGCGTTTTGCTGCAACCAATACGGATACGAGAGCGCGCACGTCTCGTCACGCACGCGATATTCATACGCAGACGTTCCACCAACACACCAGCACATGTTCCTGCCGCCAAACTTCGCATCAGCTACAGCTGACAACGCATGAACTGAATGGCCATATCAATGGTCTCAATGCCCGTCTCGCAGAGCAGGCCGGTATGCTCGATCGAGCAACGCGTGAACTTCAGCATTTGCGTCGAGTCGTTGACACCTCATCGGTGCATAGCGACAGAACGACACGAGGCGCTGTCGCCAACGACGACATTCAACGGTTGTCGTGCCGGCTTGACGATATGGCGATGCTCCTGACAGACATCGCCAGTTCCAATCGGACACGTCTTGGGTCTGGCGAAGATGGAACGGCGGCGTCTGTGAACACAACCACAGCGGTACGGACGAAGGCAGCCTCCACCGGCATGTCGGCATCTGGCGCGTCGGCACGCAAATCAACCTCGAGCGCGTCTAGATCCTCAAGCACATCGTCCGACAGCGCTACAACACATGCTGCAAGACAAAGCAGCACGCCCTCACGCACGTCATCCAGCCGCAAAGCTAAATCTTCTTCATTGCGCGGCGGTACGCGGATGCGATCACGGGCCCGAACCGGCACACAACGCACGCGCCGACGTGCCCGCGCCAACCGGCATCAGAATTTGTTTTCTCGTTTACGCCGCGGTCAGCGCCAGCGGTTTTTGTCGCGTGTGCGACGCAAATTGCGGTCTCATTGGGGTGCCAAACGCAATACCGGCAGGGGTCGTGGGCAAAGCTACGGCAGTGGAAGTGGTGGCGGCTCGGGTGTCGGAACGCCCAACCCAAACTATGGTAACGGCTACGGTTCGGGAACTAGATCGAGCGCAGCTTCTGGTCGCGGCAACGGCAGTCGCGGCAGTTATGAACTCGCGCCGCGTGATGCTTACGACCGCGAACTACGCGCCGACCGTAAGCCTCGCGAAGACAGAGAACCACGTGAACCACGCCAGCGCGAACAACGCCCCGACTTGGCCCGCAACGGCTATGACCGCGCCGACCGAAATCGCGACGATGGCGAAAAAGAAAAGCGATTCTATCTCGATATCGATGACGACATTGTTGATGGACCGTCCATCGGCCCCAAAACCGCGGCCCGACTTTACCGCCTCCGGCTCAACACCGTTCGTGACCTTCTTGAATGTGATCCGGATATAATCGCCGAACAGATCGATGCTCGTCATATCACCGCTGACGTCATGAGAGATTGGCAGGACCAGGCGCGGCTGGTCTGTGTCGTGCCGTGGCTACGCGGCACGCATGCACAGATTCTTGTAGGTGCGGGATTTCGCGATGTTGCAGCGATAGTAGCTGCAGACAACGCAGACATCATGTCGGGAGTTTTGGCGTTCGCCACGACCAGCAAAGGTCAAAGCGTCCTGCGTTCAGGCGAACCACCTGAAATGGAAAAAGTTCTCGCGTGGATCGAGGCTGCGAGCCAGGCCGAGTTACAGCGCGCGGCCTAACTCGGGGGGAGCTCCTACAGTCCCAGCGCTGCCTGCGTATCCTTCGTCCAACCCACATAAGTTTCTTTACCCACGACAATCACTGGCCGCTTGATCAGGGCCGGATGCTCCAGCATCAATGCCAGTGCTTTGCCTTCATCAACCCGCGTTTTCTCGGCGTCATCCAAACTGCGCCACGTTGTCGAGCGTGTATTGAGCAGTGTTTCCCAACCAACCGACTTTGCCCAACCGCTGAGTTGCCCTTTGCTTACACCATCGGCACGGACATCATGGAACGTAACCGCATCGCCTGCTGCCTCCAGCGCTTTGATCGCCTTGCGACAGGTATCGCATGCCTTCAAACCATAGAGTGTAACGCCCATGTCTCCCGCCTCTCACATCGCATTGCAGAAATCACCTCGTCTTCCGACAGGAACGAAGCTCAGTCAAACGGCTCTAGCCCATGACCACAAGAAAGTTACTGCCAGTGTCATCCTGCGGGGTAGCGGACGACACCGGCAGCAAGGAACCGCTGCAAACGTTGGGGGACTAAACGCTCTAACGTGCCGCGATCCCTGTCCGGCAGGCCCGCGAGAAGCCTTCGAGAACACGCGCCGAGCCGCGCAATGACACTTCGGTTGTCTCGCCCTGGAATCGCACGGTCATGCTGCGGCCAGCCGCCAGGCGTTCAAACAATGGATTATCAAGAGAGATCTTGAATTGCGGCAGGTAGCCGATCAGTCCCTGATAATCCATGCGTGCTCGGTAAACGCGCTTCCAACCACCAACGACAATCGTTACATGAGTGCGCTTGCCCTTACGGCCGTACTCGGTGGCGGCCCCTGGTATGGCAACGAAAATCTGACGTTGGCCCGCTTTGCACTCCAGGTCGATTCCGCGATCCTCTTCGCAATTGCGACAGTCGGTGGCAAAGGCGCCGGTCTTGTATTTCTGTAGATCCCAGAGATCCACCCGCTCAGCCGAGGCGGCTCCGGCTGCACTCAGCAACACACACGTTGCCAAAAGGATGGACTGAAAATATTTGGTCATGATATGTGCTCCGCCGAAGGTGATGATGCCCCTAAGTTAGGGTGTCACTGGAGAATGTCTCGGCAGAAGGCGAGCATCACCGAAATGCATCGGTATCCAGAGATTGCGCACAATTACCGGAAGTTCGGCACGCCGTTCGGTTTGTGTTCAGAAAAGTCGTTTGGACGGGGCGGGGATGGCGAAAAAGTATGGCCCCGGGCGCACAAGGCCGTCGCACCAGTTCTGCGTGTTGACCTCACACCTTCAAGACAGCATGTTCGCCCCATGCGGTCAGCACAGCCCGTTTGTTGGCATCAACCTCGGCAGTGGCCGCGCTTAGGCCCAAGATTGCGAGAATTCTGAAATGGACCGTAAAACGTTTCTCATCAGGCTGGCAGTCGCCGCCGCCGTTTTCGTCGGCCTATGTTTTCTATTGCGCGTTTTGCTGGGCGCTCAGCTCTTCAGTTTCTACGGGGTGGCCATTGCTGGACTGATTGTTCTGGTGCCGTTGGCTCAGACCCTGTTCCAAAGGGCCCGTAATACCGGGCGCAGCCGCTGGCCTTCCGGCATCCTGATCGCCGTTCTGGCTTTAGCTGCAATCGGCCAGATCGGCTTCTGGCTGGGATTTTTCTATGGTGGAGGGCTTGGCACGAACCTCGCCGTGGCACGGTCAATGGTCGGCGACCTATTGGCCAATTATCTGGCCCCACTTGGCATTCTTTCAATCGGAGTGTTGCTCTGGATCATCGGTCACCTGACCAGATGAGTTGTATGTATAGCCAATAGCCCGCCCTTGAGCCATAATCTCGCCAGAATACGGACCATGTGCGCTCACCTGCCGTTCAGAACGAATGCGGTAGGGGGTAATCTATTGTGCGTGCATAATTATTCGAGGGAGTACCACCATGTTGCGCTTTATCCAGGTTAGCGCGTTGGCTTTTGCCTTCGCTGTTATCTCATTTGCCCAGGCCCTGACGACCGCCGATACGGCATTTGCAAAAGAATGTAAGCAGGAAGCAATCACCGCAGAAGGCGAGCCGTTTATCTCGCGTTCGCTCGGCGCCTATCCAAGTTCACTGCTTGCTTGGCGCAAGGCCGTTCGCGAAAAAGTTGGGGCGGAATATCAAGCTTGGCGGCGCGGTGAAGAACGCACCGTTCAGTGCGAACAGATCAAACTCGACAACGGCAAGAAACGTTGGGTCTGCATTCGTAAGGCGCGTCCTTGTGCCGGTGGCAACGTCGCGACTGGTGGCGAAGAGAAACCCGTCTTTACCCGCCCGCTGCAACTTCGCTCACGTGGTGATGACGTGAAGGCCCTTCAAAGGCTGCTCAACGACGCTGGCTATGAACTGGAAGTCGACGGCAACTTCGGTAGCGGTACGCTGGCAGCTGTTAAGACCTACCAGAAAGCGCAAGATCTTGAAGTTGACGGCGTCGCCGGCACGAAAACGCAGGAAGCCCTCGGCGGCATCCGCGAGTAGGCAACGTCTACTCTTGATCAGATCACAGCCATGATCGGGCGCAAGCCTTTGATTTGGAGCTGGGATTGATTTGATCAGGCTGTGGTGATTGAAAGGGCGGCTGCGGCAACGCGGACGCCCTTTCTATTTCACGGCAGAAACCGACCGAGATTCAGCGCATTAGCCAAATCGCGCGGGCTCGGGCTAGGCATTTTGCAACAAATTGAACAATGAGAGATTTGGCCCTACCCGAATTATCGTCTAAACAAGACCAATAGAATTCAGTCGTTTCTGATCTTTGTTTTATCGCGACAGCACAACGTGTTAATGCGATTTATTGTTTTCCTAGGAGAATTCCATATGAAACGAATTATCAGCCAGGCCACGGCGATGGTGACCGCGTTACTGTTTGGCGCCCTCGCTTTTGTTGCGAGTGCTGCGGCAAACCCCGGCGCTGGTGCACTGACAAGTGCTGTGAAGACCCAAGCGCATAGCGACATCCAAACCGTTGGCCACTACGGAAAACGCTACAAATCGCGTTACTATCGCAAACGCAAATATCGCGGTCACAAGCGCCGTAAGCACTCCCGTCGTCACTATCGCAATCGGCACGTCCACGTTGATGCGCCATTCACACGCTACAGCCGCCACCGCGGTCATGTCGCTGTCGATGCACCATTCGCAATGGTCCGCCGCAGCCGCCGTGGCGTCTACGTGCGCGCGCCATTCGTCGACCTCTACATCCCACGTTACTAATTTCCGCCGTTGACTGGCGAACACGAAAACGGAATAGAGACAGACACGTTTTGGTCCGCAGTGAATACAGCTGACGCGCTAGCCCGAATAACGGCTAGCGCGTTTTTCTTTGCGTAGAGTGGTGCGCTGAAAAATTCAGATGGTCAGCCGTCACAGGCAATATTGCGCCGTCTCCAAGCAATCGACACATTATCACCACCTCCAGGTGGTTATTTGAATAAGTCTTTCGCTGCCGCGTAATCTGCTCGAAGGGGGGCTTATAAAATGTTTGGCCGCAATACGGGTTCATCCGAACCCCAAGTAAATGGT
Source organism: Hyphomicrobiaceae bacterium (assembly GCA_021775715.1). Taxonomy (GTDB): domain Bacteria; phylum Pseudomonadota; class Alphaproteobacteria; order Rhizobiales; family Hyphomicrobiaceae; genus JAJFHI01. The sequence goes on from JAJFHI010000271.1 coordinate 14,101, forward strand.
TTGCAAAATCCGATGCCCGGAACAAATCATCACACCAATCAGAACACCG
>JAJFHI010000272.1 GCA_021775715.1 Hyphomicrobiaceae bacterium
CAAGCAGGGCGGCAATCTCGGTGCGACAGGTGCGGTGTCACACATGTTCACCCATGTCGGCGAGATCGTTTACCCCGCATCTGCGGGAAGCAACGATGCGGTTCTCGAAGCGGCCATTGAGGCAGGTGCTGAAGATGTCATTTCGAATGACGAAACACACGTCATCACCTGTACGTTCGAAGACCTGACCAATGTTGCACCCGCCTTGGAAAAGGCTCTTGGCGAACCGACCATTGCAAAGGCTGTGTGGCGACCAAACATGACGACCGAGGTCGATGAGGCAAACGCCGAGAGCATTATGAAGCTTATCGCGGCGCTTGAAGACGACGACGACGTGCAAAATGTTTATGCAAACTTCGAAGTCTCTGATGAGGTGTTAAACAAGTTGACAGCCGCCTGACCGTAAAAAGCTCTGTAGTCTGGGGTGTTAGCCGGCATTTGCACGACCAGCCGATGACAAGAAGGTCAACGACTGTTAGGCCCGGTGGCCGACGACGAAGAGAATGCCGAAGCCTCTCCCGACTTCATTGCCTCACTATGCTCGGTTGAAGCCCTATGGCTTCCATGTACCCTTTAAGCCTTGAAATTTTAGCCTCTCGGCCACGGTAACGAATCAGCGGCTGTGCTATGCCGGTCTGCATGCAGGGACAGAAAAAAATTCGCATCATGGGAGTTGACCCAGGTCTTCGCCACACCGGCTGGGGCATCGTCGAAAGCGATGGCGTTCGCCTCACATACATCGCTTCCGGACATATCTCATCCACCTCCAATGAAGAGCTAGCGTATCGTCTGCGCGAAATCTTCGAAGGTCTGACGTCGGTCCTGAAATCATTCAAGCCCTTGGAAGCTGCTGTCGAAGAAACTTTCGTTAACGATAATGCGCGCGCAACTCTGAAACTTGGTCAGGCGCGGGGCATGGCGATGCTGGCGCCAGCCATGCTCGGTTTGCGCGTGGCCGAATATTCCCCAAACCTTGTCAAGAAAACTGTGGTCGGCGCTGGGCACGCGGAGAAGGGCCAGGTCCAGGCGATGATCGGCTTTTTGCTGCCGAAGGCCAAGGTTGAGACCGCAGATGAGGCGGATGCATTGGCAATCGCGATCTGTCACGCTAACCATCGAACATCTGCTGTGGCGAGGGTCGCTGAGAGTGAAGCCGTGGCAGCCGGTAGCGCCACAAAGAAGCTCACGCCTGCGCAACAGTACAAGGCTTTGTTGGCTACAGCAAAAAGGCGGTCAGCATGATCGGCAAATTAACGGGCATCGTCGATGCGGTCGGTGAAAGTCATCTTATCATTGACGTCAATGGTGTCGGCTACGAAGTGCAGGCATCCGCCCGCGCGCTGCGCAATCTTGAGCTCGGCGCGAAAGTCTCGCTAACCATCGACACGCATGTCCGCGAAGACGCGATCCGTTTGTTCGGCTTTTCGAGTGAGAGTGAACGCAGCTGGTTTCGTACACTACAAACCGTGCAGGGTGTTGGCGCCAAGGTCGCGTTGGCAGCTCTTGGTGTGATGAGCCCGCAGGATCTCGCAAGTGCCATTGCGATTGGTAACGCGTCGGCCGTTGAGCAGACGCCCGGAGTTGGCAAAAAGCTGGCGCAGCGGATCGTTGCCGAGCTGAAAGACAAGGCGCCGGGCCTGTCGATGATGACGGGCGATGGAGCCACCGGCAGTGACGCTTGTGCAAGTGCTGGCACAGTGGATACTGGCGGCCATGGATCTGGCGCTGGCAATGCAGCCATTGAAGCAATTTCTGCGCTGACCAATCTCGGGTACCAGCCAGCGCATGCAGGTCAGGCCGTTGCGACGGCTGTGAAGGATGCAGGCTCGGATGCGCAAGTATCCGAATTGATCAAGCGTGGCTTAAAGGAGTTGGCGCGATGACCTCGAACCAAGACGACGATGTTTCAAACGGCCAGCGCGCCTTCTGGGTATTTCTCGGGTTCACGCTGGTCGGCCCGTTCTTTGCGGCGCTAGCCATTGTGATAGTGGTTGTTTTGGCGCCGGTGTTCAAGTTCGACATGCTGTTGCCAACCGCGTTACCACCTGTCGGTGAAATTGGCCTGCGTGCATTCGTGTGGTCGGCGATTCCGTCGGCACTGGCGGCAATTGCAATTGTTCCGTTTGTTTTGAAGACAGGCGCGTTTTCTGTGTTTGTTGCAGCAGCCAGCGGTGTGATCGCGTTCACCATTGCGGCTCTGCTTCTGCCGATAGGATACCCAGCAATGCTGACGGTGTTGGCGGTCCTTGCCGGGCTAGTCGCGATTTCTGTGCGATACGCGATGGACCTGGGCGGTTTGTTGCGGGCGGATTGATGGGGCGATTTAGCGCCGGACCCCACGAGCGGATAATCGTGATAGAATCGCTATCGAATCTCAACCACCGAGCCCTCAACCCATGACCGATGATCGCATCGTAACGCCCGTGCCGAACGAACAGGATGCTTTCGAGCAAACCGTGAGGCCGCAGTCGCTTGACGACTTCACCGGCCAGGAACAGGCGCGGGCCAACTTGCGGATATTCATTCAGGCTGCGAAAAAGCGCGACGATGCGCTTGATCATGTGTTGTTCGCCGGCCCTCCCGGACTTGGTAAGACCACGCTTTCACAGATTATGGCAAAGGAGCTGGGTGTCGGGTTTCGCGCCACGTCAGGTCCGGTGATCTCTAAGGCAGGCGATCTTGCAGCGCTTTTGACCAACCTCGAAGACCGCGATGTTTTGTTTATTGACGAGATACAT
>JAJFHI010000273.1 GCA_021775715.1 Hyphomicrobiaceae bacterium
TGTGCGACGGCAGCATTTGCGAGCACGAGGCAAAGAACGGCCCCGGTGAACATCGCGAAAAGTCTTCTCGAAGTAAGGGTCATTGTATTTCTCCTAAATTGGTGTTTGTCCACGAAGGTCCAGAATCCGGATTGGCTCAGCTACGCTGAACATTTCCACAACCGGTCTGTCCCACGGGCTGTAATGTGATGTGTGCCTTTCCGATGAAAAACAGCTAGTTGCACATCAGATTTGTGCGTAGAATTCACAAATGAACGAGCTTTCAAATTTGCAGCTGTTTGTGCGTGTCGTGGAGGAAGGAAGCTTTTCGGCGACTGCACGCTCCCTTGGCGTAACGCCGTCTTCGGTGTCTCGTCAGGTGTCCCAATTGGAGGACGAGCTCGGCACACGCCTTTTTCACCGCACAACACGAAAGCAAAGTCTTACCGAGACTGGAAAAATCTATTTTCAACACGCCCAACGCATTGTTGCCGATCTCGACGAGGCGCGATTGGCTGTCAGTCAGCTTATGGACACACCATCTGGTAGCCTGCACGTAACTGTTGAGGCAGACTTCGCTGTTGCGTTTATTGCGCCAATCCTGGGGGATTTCCTCAACCGCTACCCTGAGGTGCAAGTTCGCCTATCCATGACGTCCAGCAAGATGGACCTCATCGAAAGCGGAATTGATTTGGCAATTCGCATCGGCCATCTCGAAGATTCGAGCTTAATTGCCCGCAAGATTGTCATGAGTTGCTCGCTACTTTGTGCAAGTCCAAAATATCTTGCGGAGCGCGGCACGCCCACGCATCCCAGTGAACTTTCAGCGCACCGTTGCCTTTCGTACCGAACCAACCAGGGAAAAAATTATTGGCGCTTCAAGCAGGCTCAAGACTCACTAGATGTACCAATAACGGGCCCGGTCAACGCAAATAGCCTCGTATTTTTGCGCCACACAGCGTTGGATGCGCGAGGAATAATCATGATCCCAACCTGGATGATTCGCGATGAATTGAAACACGGCAATCTTGTCCCTCTGCTCGAAGACTTTCCGTTGGAGCCTCCCAGCACTCCGATCCATGCCGTCTTCGCGCACAACCGACACCTGGCACCGAAAGTTCGAGCATTCGTCGACTTTCTCGTGGAACGAATGGAAACTCTTTGAGACTCTTCTGAGTTCAGGGTGACTTCAGGTTTTGGCCCTTTGCGTCTGATGTGCGATGTCCACTCGTAGATGCAGTGCTGTAATCCGATGATGCCACTGCCGAAGCTAATTGCACGGGAGCATCGATGTCCGCAAACTCTCCAAAGCGGCAGGCCCGCACTGGCAGCTCCTATACAGAAGCGGACTAATGAGTTTTCAAGACAGGGGCCAATCCGAATGTCAGATTGGCCTCTGTTCGTTATCAACTACACACATCTAGAGCATCAACTCCGCCAATGTTTCCGGCACTGATAAGGTGGGGAAATGGCCGGATTGCAAGACGTGAACCTGATCGACATTCCAGTTTTGAAGCATCTCGTCCTGTAGTTTCGGAGAGACCATTTTGTCGATGGCGGTGCGGATGTAGACCTTCGGTACCGAACCAAAATTTTCGTCTGTTACAACGACTTTTGCCATGAACGGCTCAGTGGCCTGAGCCACATCGACAAGCGGCAATGCCTCCAAGGTGCGATCCTCACTAACGTCATGAAACGCCTTGCTGCGCCATGTTTTCTCTGACGCGGTGACCGAAGTTTGACCTTCCGAAAAGATCAATTCTGGAAGAAATTCGCCATCTGGATCGCGCTTCATCGCCTCAATGACGCTATCGCCACTGCCAAGTAGAAACGCGGCAACATAGATGAGTTTATCAATTTTGACCGGGATGCGTTCCGCTACCTGCGATATCACTGCTCCGGCCATACTGTGTCCGACCAATATCACTTTGTGATCCAGTTGATTGATCGCATTGACGACCGTCTCAACATAGCTGTCCAAGGTGACATTCGTGATACTTTGAGCGCCGCCATAGCGGCCGTGCAAATCAATTGCGGTTACCGTGTGTCCCTGTTTTTCCAAGACAGTTCGAGTGTAGTCCCAGCTCCATGGACCTTCCCATGCGCCGTGTACCAAAATGTAGTGTTTCATTGTCATTCTCCCGGTGGTTCCGGCAATCAAGCCGGAATAGTGCGAAGATCCATTTTGATGGTCAGTCGCAGTTTTGGATTTAGATTGAGATACGGATGGTTTGACGTAGGCAGGTTATCCACCACTCGCCAAAAGTTTAGCGAAGCCGGAGTGTGATCACGTTGGCAGGAACTTCGGCGGATACATTGATGATCGTTGCTTGAGAACCAACAGTAGGAAGCGCAAACGTTTCCCCCGCTGCTATGCGTGTCACGTCTTGCCCCTTGACCCGGAGCTCGATGACACCTTCGGCAACAAGACCAAGTATTGGTTCACTGCTTTCCAGGTTTATCGTTCCGCTTGGATCGATCTTATTAGTGTAAACTTCGACTTTTTCGACGCTGTTACCGTCAAGCTTGATGGTGGGCATCGTTCTGCGATCAATCGCCTCCGTCAGTTTTTCTTCAAACACGATGAACGGCTCGTCGATCTGCTCCAGATTGAAATCCAGGAAGATTGCCTCTTCCGTCGCCGAAGCGTTGTCGAAACGCAGAATACGCGTTCCGATGGGCTCGAAGAATGCGTCACCAGCACGCAGAATCTGCGGTTTTCCACCTTCAACCTGATAGATGATCATGCCTTCGGCTACATAACCGACTGCGGGTGCTTCATGCGTGTGGATCGGCGCAACTTGTCCAGGCTTAAAGTGGAAGTCTCCGACCTCGACCTGTACTACGTGCCGAGATGCAAAGTTTGCTGTCAGCAATTTGATCGGTCCATCCGTTGAAGCCGCATTAGCGGTACTGGTAAGAGCGGTAGCTACTGCGAGTGCTGCGGCGACTGCAGTGGTGCGAAATGTTTTCAAGGGCGTTTTCATGACGATCTCCAATGAGTTTGATATTCGCTGCTTTACGTATTGCGTTTTGCAATATGTGATCTACATAAAGACACGTATTGCAATTTGCAAGACTTTTTTTTAGGATGTCGAAATGAAATCTGAAATCAAAAAACGCGAGACGGGCTGCCCCGTTACATTTGGGCTCGACACGTTCGGAGATCGGTGGAGCCTGCTGATCATTCGAGATATCATGCTCATCGGGAAAAGAACGTACAGCGAGTTTCTGGACGCCGATGAGGGAATAGCGTCAAACATCCTCGTTGCCCGGCTCAAACACCTTGAAGCGGAGGGCATTGTCGAGAAATCTCGTGATCCGGAAAACCGTCGAGCGTTTATCTACGAACTCACAAAGAAAGGGCGCGACCTCGCACCGATATTGCTCGAAATCATCATTTGGAGCGGAATGCACGACGATAGATCGTTTGCGCTCCGGGGAGTTCTCAAAAAAATCAAGAAGGATCGTGAAGGATTCGAGGCAAGTCTTCGGGCTGAATAATGCCCGCTATTGGCCCAGTGCGACGGATGTCGAATGACCGCTTTCGAAGGATTTGCAGACGTGGTTCTTGCCGTGGGAATTGTGCCCAGCTTGCACTATCCATATGTCCGCTAACTCTGCAAAGCAGCCGCCGCTTTCCAGCAGCAAAAACGGCACTACTTTGAATAGGTGGTGCCGTTGATCTTCATCTCCTCATTTTCGGCCACGCTTGATCTTGTTTAGAATTTCTTCTGAGAGAGTTTCGAACATTAATGTCTGGGCATCAGCGCGAAACAGGCCACCCCTTATACAATGCACAAGGTTCGTCGGATAACCATGATGAGGCAGTTCACTTGGGGCGGGCTTTTCTGACAACGTCAATTATTTCGCCGACCAGTTCCCGTTCACCTGCATGAGAAAGGTCATTGACGCTCAGAATTCCAGTCATTCTCTTACTGTCGCTGAGCACCGCCAGGCGTAAAACATTCATCCGTTCCATTGTCTCGGCTGCGTCGCGTAAGTCTGCGGATTCGTTTATGTAGACAATGCCTTTGGTCATCACGTCGCCAGCAGTAGCTGTGCTGAGATCCAAACCCTGGGCAAGCCCACGGCATACGATATCGCGTTCGGTGACCATGCCGATGAGTCGATCGCTTTCGCCTATGGGGATTGCACCCACATTATGCTTCCACATTGCCCACGCGACCTCTATCAATGAAGCATCGCGATCCATCCAAAAGCCTTCGTGCATCGCTTTTTTTACCTTCATGACGGTACTCCTTTGAAGTGAGTTCACTACCAACGCAGTTGCTGGCGCACCTTCTCCTCGTTCAATCGACCGAATGAATCACGTTGGACCTAGATTTATTGGGATAGCAAGACTCTTCCGATTGGTAGTTACGACCTACTTCGAGGTTCGGGTGCTTTTTTTGATCTCCGCAACGACTTCGGCAACTGTCTGAGAAGATCAGCGAAGTTCGAAAAATTCCTAAGCCGGTATCCATAGTCTAACATTGAATTTATGATGTCAGTTCTTGATGGAGATGTAGATCCGCTGGCGCGTTCCGTCTGCAATTGGCACATCGCAACGTTTGTCGTAAGCGCCGGTTCTGTCTGATGTTGATGGCACAGTGGAAGAGAATGTTTTGCGCCTAGAACTGTCCGACATCAGCGCCTATGGAACATTTTAAGGTCTTTGCATAATGAAGGATTATTAGCATGCTCAAGAAACTAATATTCGCCGCATTAGTTTTGGCCCAGATTTCAACTGCCGCGCAAGCGATTAGCAAAAAAAGCGCCATGGTACTCGGCAAGGTCCTGGTATCAGAGGTCCCGTGTGGTTTAACCTATAACCAGGAAGCTGTCGGGAACTGGATCGACAAAAATATCGACCCTTCCGATCTGGAGTTCCCATATTTTCTATCTATTGGGGCGGCGTCCATGAGGGCTCAATTTAAGACAATGAACACCAACAGAAAGACCGCGCACTGCCGTTCTGTTGAAAAGACTGCGCGTTATTTGGGATTTTTCAAATGACACCGAAATATCGTAATTCTGGAAAACTCGGAATAAAAGACTGCTGTGCAGCAACTGGCTCGTGTCTACGCTCGAAATGAAACATCTCTTGGCTCCAATAACCAGACACTTCGCCCGCATTAAGCGCTCGGCATGCGTCCACCCGTGCCAGAAACTCTAATTGGAAATTGCACATGATTTTGGAGCTAGACACGACTTCCGCAGTTGGCCCATTGCGTCGGATCTCGAATGACCGCTTTCGAAGGATTTACAGACGTGGTGCTTACCGTGAGAATGGTGCCCAGCATGCATCGCCCCGTTGTCCGCTAACTCTGAATTGCGGTAGCCCGCAATTATACAAAAGCGGACATTTTCGAACATGTGGCTTGAAGGATTCACAGCCAACAGGTCATGTCGGCGATTGAACGAATATCGGACTAAGAGTGATGGCAGGGAAAGACTGCACATGACTCAAAGTAGACCTTTGACGACGTTATTATGGTGTCAGAAATGCGGGGCAAAACGACCCTGGTTTGAACGCTGGACTGTCTGAAAAGACCAGTCAGCGTGTCCACGCCAAGTGCGAGCACTTAAGCGGGCACTATAAGGCCGTGTCGTGTTCTCATGTTTCCCTCACCCGCGCAGATGTTGGGCGAAATTGCGCTCCCGGTCGTGGACAGCAGTGTGTAGGTGCAGCGGCTGACCGAACAGCGAGGCAAACTCGATAAAAAACGCGTCGCCGTGAATGCGATAGTAGATCGACGCGCGGTCATTCGTCTCGTCACCCGCCCATGCGAACCGAGCAGACATTAGGTCTCCCTCGCGGATGCGTGCGCGTTGTACGGCCGCAAGGTCAGCAGGCAAATGATCGGACGTGTAAACGTCGACAAGGCGAAGCACAAGGTCGCGTTGTGATGATGATAGATCGGCCCAAGGAACGCCGCGGCGTTCCTTGATTTCGTTCTCACGTCCGGCCGTGGCCAAAACGTTGCCGGGAGACATCTCCCCGATGAGGGACGTCCGTTTCACACGTGCTGAAAGATCACCAAAGAGCGTGCGCCCAAGACGCTCCTCATCCGGTAAGGCGATCATGCCCTTGTGCGGACCCCCGGAGACCGTGTTTGGTTCCGACGAGAACGAGTTGGGCGTCACGGATACGACATCATGGCCTTTGAGGGTGTAAGTCAGGGACAGGTGATGGCCTTCCCATCGCCAGCCCCAGAAAGTCGTCGCACTTGGCTGACCAAAAAGCATCACCGAAAACCGTTCGCGATTGCGGTCGGGTGTACCTTTACGCAATAAATCGCGAAGAATTTCTTGTTGCAGCATCACCCGGTTTGCCTTGTCAAAACCTGTCTTACTCAGACCAGCAGAAAGCAAATCTAGTGCTGAAGTTTTCTGAATCTTTGTCATCCGCTCAAGCGGCAGGCCTGGAGAGAACGCTGATCCGGTCATATAGTTCCACCGCTGGAAACGCTTTCCGCCAAACGGAAACGAAACAGCCTGTCGTTGATCTGGAGACAGCGTGGCGACAAGAGAAAGGGCACGTTTCGCCATCAAACGGCCCGATGCCACCTGTGTTGCCGCTCGTGCTGTCCGCGGACCAAATAGTGGGACGGTGGCGCTACCGACCACAAGTGCCGCAGGCAAACCTCCAACAACAAGTCTACGTGTAATTTCTGGACCTATCTGAACGTCAAGATTCTCGGATGGTTGATGTTGGATTTCTGTTGGCGTGCCGTGAGGCCGTGAGACGGACATTATTCGGCTCCCCATAATGCGATGAACTGCGATAGAGAATTAAGTGCAATTCTCCAATACGGTGCACCGGGTTATATGGCCAGCCCCCATCACAGTTTCTTGAATTCAGCCCCACCCGCCGTTTGCAGCGAGATCCTACAAAAAACTTCCGGATATCGTCGTTCGAAGGATGCTTGCGAGGCAGTTCGAACTCCCAAACTATGAAGCGTAAGACGGCAAAGTTTTAAGGGTGCAGGTCAGGTAGATATTTCCCCTTAAAACTAAACTTTAATTAGTAAAACTCTACCAAAGTGGAGAGGAGACTATTGCTACTTTTTCGGCAACGACTGACGTCCGGGCACGGGATCAGGTTGCCAACTGTCTACGTTTCCACCTTTTTATCCATCGAACTTCAATCCGACGACGCAGACGCCGGATGCTTGTAAAGTCGACAGAAAGAACGAGCATTCCGAGCAAACTTGGTTCTTACGGTGGGAATTGTGCGCAGCCTCCATCGACCCGATGTCCGCTAACTCTGATTAGCGGCTGTCGGATAGATCGGATTGGTGCAAGCTGCCTACGGTCGGTATTGGCCCATAGTCTCCGTCGGTGGTGTGTCCGCTAATTGGGTCAGTGCGTCTCCCTCATCATGAGCGTGACGGTGCGTTTCAATGAACCGCGCCATGACCGCTTGCCACGCGCACTGCGATACTGAACCAACGAATTAATTCGGTAAATCACGCCCCAGCAGCATGGCGAGAAATAAGTCTCGAGCATTGTTGGGTCGATCGCGATAAATCTCGAATTTTGCGTGTTGCGAAGTGGTCGTCACGTTCAGATCGATGCCCCACATCGGGGTAATACCGGTTGGCAGCATCGAGTAGCGGATATCGATTAACACGTTGTCACGGCCAGGATCAGAAACTACGTAGCCGTTGGCAAGCCTGGAAAATCGCGCGATGTCGCGTGACAGTACCGATTCCCCTGCCAGTTTCGGAAGCTCTCGTTCTGGGTCGAATGCCCGCGCGTAGTCTCCGGGGTAGACTCGGTTCGGACCTGGGCCGATCCGGATTGCGTCGACGTAGAACATATCGTTGCTCTGGTATACCGAGCGCCACAGGACCAGGTTTGCCAGCGTTGGTTTGACGATAATACGTTCTACCTTGTGCCCACGCTGCGCGGCGAGTTCGATCGCGGATTGCAGTGCGGTTTGATGTTGCCACAGGCCGAGTAGCAGATATGCACCGGCCAGAGCCAGCCCGACTCGGGTCGAAACCGGTTTACAGTGCTTGAACCCCAGGATCAGCGTTATCACCAACAACAGTGAAAATATCGGGTCGATGATTGCGATGATGCTCCAGGCGATACGCGTATCGCTGAACGGCCACAGCAGATGGGTGCCATAACTGGTGCAGGCGTCGAGTAACCCGCTGGTGGAATAACCCAGCAATGCGTACCAGTAAATTCTTCTAAA
>JAJFHI010000274.1 GCA_021775715.1 Hyphomicrobiaceae bacterium
TACGTTCTCGAGCATGAAGCCTGGCGCAATCGAAACTTTGTTTTCAATTAACCGCGCGCCAAAGGGAATACGCGCCATGCGCAACCGCGACGTTGTCAGCTCAAGGCCTCGGCGTTCGTAATACGGTTTCATCAACGACAGAGCGCGATCATCAACATCGATACCAACACAAAACGCCTTGGCAATACTGTCAGCTGTGATGTCATCGTGGGTGGGCCCGATCCCACCCGTCGTAAATAAATAGGTGTAACGCTGCTTGAGCGCGCGGACCGCACTGACAATGTCGTCTTCAATATCGGCAACAATGCGTACTTCCTGCAAGCGAATGCCAATTGACGTCAGGTAGTCGGCGACAAAGCCGATGTTCTTATCCTTCGTCCGGCCCGAAAGGATCTCGTCGCCAATCACCAACACCGCGGCCGTAACCGTTTCCTGGCCGTTCTGATCTTCTGCTTGCGTGTGCCCCGTCATTGCTCGCCTTTATGTATGTTTGAAAGTTTTTAACGCAATCCAACGCAAAAAGCGAAATTTTGCAAAGGCATCGGCCGTGATGCCGACTGGCAACAACAATGGACCTCTCAACAAATCCGACCTGAAAGGGATTGAGATGCGGTAACAGCACGCGCTAGTTTGTCGTCCATGAAATTTGCAAGCCCACTCATACGCGGTCGCCTGATCAAACGCTACAAGCGCTTTCTTGCCGATGTCGTGCTCGATAGCGGAGAAACCATAACCGCCAGTTGTGCCAACACCGGATCAATGATGGGTCTGGTCGCGCCTGATGTTGGTGTGTGGCTGTCTGAAAGTGATAGTCAGACGCGCAAATACCGCCACACCTGGGAACTCATTGAAAACGATATCAGCGGAAAGACAGAGCTGGTCGGCATCAACACGGGCCATCCCAACAAACTAATCAGCGAGGCAATTGCCGACAAACGTCTCGCGCCGCTGGTGGGCTATGCGAGCCAGAAACGTGAACAGAAATACGGCAAAAACAGCCGCATCGACATTCTTTTGGAGGATGACGAAAAGGGCCGCGCCTATGTCGAGATCAAGAATGTGCACTTGATGCGCAAACCAGGCTTGGCGGAGTTTCCAGATTCCGTAACCGCACGTGGAGCCAAGCATCTCGACGAACTTTCCGACATGGTCGCCGCAGGCCATCGTGCTGTGATGGTATATCTCGTACAGCGTGTCGACGCGACATCCTTCACGCTCGCCGATGACGTCGACCCACACTATGCCGCGACATTCGCCAAAGCCATGTCTTGTGGTGTGGAGGCCATTGCTTATCGCTGCCGCATTACGCCGAGCGAAATCGTGATCGATAAAAAGATCCCGGTGAAAGTATAACGGCTGGACCGAAGCCGGAAACCTTCACCGCCAAGGCTGTCACTCGCGCACAAGTGCAACATTGTTAGTCGCGCCCGGAATTTCGCGGTAGCCGCGCGAGGCCAGCTCCTCGATCACATTGCGCTTCCAATGCTGGTTATTGTGCTCGACAAGTATCAACTTAGGCCACAACCTCTCAGGAGAGTTATCCATAAACGGCAACAGTGCTAGGTCTTCTGCTCCTTCGACATCGATCTTCATGGCATCTATCCGCTCCATGCCGGCCTCAGTGACAATATCGATGAGCGGTCTGGCCTGCACCGTCACTGTCGACTGCGCGCCCCGACCTTTTCGGCCGCTGTGTACTGAGGTGAAGCCATAGTTGTTTTCATCAACGGTCAATTCGATATCACCAGCAGACCCCAGCACTGCAACTGGAAAAACCTTTACGTCAACTTCGTTGAACGCGATGTTTTCCTCAAGCCGTTTCAAAATTTTGGGCTGTGGTTCGATCGCGATAATTTTGGCATCCGCACCGGCGCGTTTTGCGACGAACAGCGAGTAGGTACCGATGTTTGCTCCAACATCAACAAAGTGAAAACCCGGGCGAATGTACCTCTCGAGAATGGCAAGATCACCGGGCTCGAAAAACTGTGGCGTGACCATCAGGCGGCGTTCGCACGCATTGTCCCCAAGATGCAGGCGCATCTTACTCCCCAGCTTTATCACGTCGACAGGGGAGGTCGCCGTTGACTGCAGCACAAACCGCATCCAGCCAGAAAAACGACGACTACCCCAGTTGTCGGATAGCCGCTGCCCAAGCCATTGCGCCACAGCCTGGATCCTGCTCGCCGGAAATGCCCCAAATTGTTGCATAAATCCAGTGTCCACGGTGTTCTGCGCGCTGGCGCCCATTTTCTGAGATAGCGCTCAGATGTGCCATCAAAAAGGAAATTCAAATAAACGACAGTTCAAACCTTGTGCCGATGACGAGCATTTGAACATCATTGAGTGGACTTTAGCTCCATTAAATCAGATTTTTAGGACTGAAGTAACGCTGTACTTTTGTGCGATACATCGGGACCAAGGATGGAACATGATCGATAGACGGCAATTGGCGATCGGCGGCCTGACGACGCTGTTAACGGCAGTCGGCCTCTCAAGAATCTCAACCGCCAACAACAAAACCGCAAAAACATTCGAGATCACCAAAACCGAGCAGGAATGGCGCACGCAACTGTCGCCGGAACAATTCCGCGTGCTTCGCGAGCATGGCACGGAGTGGGCACACACAAGCCCGCTCGACAAAATTTATGATCCCGGAACGTTTCACTGTGCCGGGTGCGATCTTGCTGTGTTTTCATCAGAGACAAAATTCGACAGTCGCACAGGCTGGCCAAGCTTTTGGAAGCCGCTCGACAACGCCGTTGGCACATCTGTCGATGACACTCTTTTTATGACGCGCACTGAAATTCATTGCCGCCGCTGTGGTGGGCACCTGGGTCACGTCTTCCCTGACGGGCCCGAGCCAACCGGTTTGCGTTATTGCATGAACGGAATTGCGATGACGTTCGTATCAAAAGACAAAGACGATAAAAAAACCGGCTGAGTTGGCCCGCAAAATCTAAGAATAAGACCGAAACCATCCAACATTGCATGGAAGGCTTGAGAAGGCTGATGCCGAAATACAAAAAACTCGCCACTGACCGTACGGAAAAGGGCTTCGTCATCGCAACTGCGGTCTTGACCCTTTTCGCTTGGTTGACCTTGTCAGCCCTTGCAGGTGATGCAGGCGACGCAGCAAAAAAATCTGGCGACAAGAAAACTTCTACGGCCACAACTGAGCTGGCAACCGCTACGTTCGGTTCCGGCTGCTTCTGGTGCACGGAATCAGACTTCGATAAAGTGCAAGGTGTTGTTGAAACGGTGTCTGGTTACATGGGAGGCACGACTGAAAAGCCGGACTACCGCTCAGTCTCGTCAGGCTCAACCGGACATGCTGAAGTCCTGCAAGTCAAATTCGATCCGAAGAAGGTCACCTACGACACACTTCTCAATCACTACTGGCGGACCACGGATGTCGTCGATGGTGGTGGCCAGTTCTGTGATCGTGGCAGCCAGTACCGGCCGGTGATTTTCACCCATTCGGACGAACAGTTGAAGAGCGCCAAGGATGGGAAAACAGCGCTGGACAGTTCCAAGCGGTTAGACAAACCAATCGTGGTTGAAATCAAGTCGGCGGCAAATCTGCCATTCACTCCGGCAGAGGACTACCACCAGAACTACTACAAGAAAAAGCCACTGCGCTACAAATACTACCGGTATGCCTGTGGGCGCGATGCCCGCCTCAAACAGTTGTGGGGCGAGACCGTCACCCACTGAACCTTTAGGAATTGATCGGCCAGCCAGCGTCGGTATCTGTTTACGACGTAGCGCCAACCTATCCGCAAGGCAAAAAAATGCTGCACCGCGTTTGTGCGGTGCATCGAGAAATGCTGACTTTACGGACATCCGGCGGCGACAGTTTTTTCAATAAATAAGTTGACCTGAAACCTAGATGTCGCATCATGTGTCATGAAGTTGTTTTGCAAATCGCGTAGCGGTTTGAACGACGACATGGGCAGACACACGATTGAAAGCCGTTTTCGTTAATGACTTTCATCGGTTCCGAACTTCGAGGTCGAGCGACATGAGTATTCAGCGCTTAAAATCCGTGGCCCATGCTGCCGGTTACGCTATGGCTGTGCCGACGGAGTATCTCGATGAACAGCAGCCGCGTTTGCTGGCGCTTGAGGCCCCTCCCGCAGAGCGGCCGGCTTACAGACCACACAAGCAGCCTCAACCCGAGCAACTCTTGCTCGAGTATCATGGGGCGGCTTCGGTGCTGCACAATTGGTTCGACGCATTACGCGGCGGCCGCGCGACCGCTTAAGAGTTGCCGCCACCGTTTTTAAGCCAGCTTAGAACTGTGCTGATATTTTTCGAAATCCAGCAATGACCGGCTTTTTCAATCGCTGTGAACCCAGCGCCAGGGATGACTCGCGCCAATTGCTTTGCGGCCGAAACGGGCACGTTACGGTCATCGAGGCCTTGCCAAATTTGTGTTGCAGCTGACACTCTATCAAAGTCGACCTGCCATGGCTGACTGAATAGTCTGAGATCCATCGCAGGTCCGGTAGCTCCACCCAACAGTCCACCGCCGAACACTTTCGCCTGGCCGCGGCGTTCAGCTTCATCGCGCATCAGCTCTCGGTCGGCCGGGGCCGCACGCGCGGTCGCAATCGCCATGGCCAAATCCGGCAGGCGGCGGGACACAACACCAAAGCCGGCAAACAGAGTTTCGATCGCCCATGGAATGCGCGGCAAGGCACGAAAGCAAAAATGATGAAACGGGGTCATTGTCGCGACGCCTTGGCCACCATCGTCTCGTCTCCATACGATCGGACCAACCGGTGCAATAAGACCAAGCGCGGTCACACGGTCCTGCAAATGTGCGGCGGCCCCAACTGCAAATGGCCCGCCACCAGACACACCCATCAGCGCGAAATCCTCAAAACTTTTCGCATCCGCGAGATGCTCAATGTCTTCGCCGTAGTGCACCAACGACTGCGACTTTCGCGGCGGCGCATCCGACCGCCCATACCCCCAGCGGTCCGGGCAAATTAACGTGATGCCTTGAGCGGCTGCAGTTCTCGCGGCGAAACCGAACTTCAAGCCAAACCCCGGCGTGCCGTGCAGCGCGATGACGGGCCGCCCGCCATCGGCACCATAGCTGCGATACGACAAGCGCCGACCGTCTGGCAAAACGATTTGTTCTGGCTCAGCATCCGTGATGTTCATTGCCGCCCTACCATCGCATGGCTTCGGCAGGCGTGCGCATCATGCGAAACCGCGATTTCGTGAAATCGGCCAGTAGATCAGCTTTGGCAAGATGTTCGCCATCACCAACACCCTGCCAATTCTCAAGCCGATAAACGCAGCCGTCGCAGCCAAACAGCAAATCCTTACCCGGATTGATGCGCACAAAATCGATCCAGCGGACGCCGCTCTTTTCCAATGAAACGACAACGGCTGCACACGCAGCCGAGTCAGCGTCATGCCAATCAGGCTTCTTCGCCCACTGCTCAGATAAGTTTCCTGCGCTTTTTGCATCGTCAAATGACTGGACGTTGACGCTGGCTGGAAATTTGGTGTTCTCAACGGGCGTGAGCCCATCGGCGCTTTCCCACAAAACGATGTTGTCTTCGTCGCGAAACAAGCCGCCACCCGTCCAATGACCAAAGCAGGGCCAAATCGCCAGGGCCGAGAAATATGGTGGCCGACTGATTGCCGTCCACACACCTTGGTTTGGGCGTGGTGGATGTTTCCAGCGTCGACATTCGCCGCCGCCACGTTGGCCATGCAGGCTTTCGGGTCGCAGGTAGGCTGGCATCTTGCGGCGGTTGTATTTCTTCGACATCGCAGCAAATCGATCTTGCGATAACGGGTCATAGGGTCTGCTGATGTCCGCGCTGTGACTGCGATCTTCATCACGAAGCGCGCTCGCGTGGTATTGCGCGGCCCAGTAGAGCAAGCGTTCGCCGGACGGTGAGAGATCGCACAGGTTGACGATCCCCTTCATCCATTGACCCTCTCCAAAGCTGTCTGTCTCAAGATCCCAGGTGATGAGATTGAAATGACGCTTTGGGCCGCGCCTAAGAATAACCGCCTTGGGGGCGGCCGAGGCAAACACGACCTGCAGCCGCGTTCGAAACGGCGGCTCTTTGGCTGCTGTTACGCGTGGTGTTTGCGCCATCGGTCTCCGGTCAATTCACCGTCACTTTAGCCCAGCGCAGAACTTCTGAATGCGCTTGCAGGCCTCTTCCAACAGCACTTCCGAAGTCGCGTAGGAAATGCGGAAAGCTGGCGAGCTTGCGAAGGCTTCCCCATGGACGCAGGCAACGCCCTCTTCACTCAATAGCGCCTGCACGAAGTCACCATCTGTTTCAATCTTAATGCCGCTGGAAGATGTCTTGCCTATGGCACCGGCGCAGGACGGATAAACGTAAAATGCGCCCTCCGGTTTCGGGCACGAGATGCCTTCGGCCTCGTTTAGCATACTGACCACAAGATCGCGGCGCTTAACGAACTGCGCGTTGTTGGCTGCGATAAAGTCCTGCGAACCGTTCAAGGCTTCAACGGCTGCCCACTGCGTAATCGAGCATGGGTTGGACGTCGACTGCGATTGCAGTTTGCGCATCGCTTTAATGAGTTCGGGCGGCCCTCCGGCATAGCCCAAACGCCAGCCCGTCATGCAATAAGCTTTTGACAGTCCGTTGAGCGTCAGCGTGCGATCGTAAAGGCGGTGCTCAACCTCAGCTGGTGTGCAGAACTTCAAGCCGTCGTAAATCAGGTGCTCGTAAATGTCGTCGGTCAAAACCCAAACATTAGGATGCTTGAGCAGCACGTCTGTAAGAACCTTCAGATCATCATGGCTATACGCAGCACCCGATGGGTTCGATGGTGAGTTGAACAAAAACCATTTTGTTTTTGGCGTAATGGCTGCTGCCAACGCTTCCGGCTTCAAGCGGAAACCGTCTTCCATTTTAGTTTCGACAAACACGGGCTTGCCGCCACCAAGCATCACGATGTCGGCGTACGACACCCAGCATGGCGAAGGGATGATGACTTCGTCACCAGGGTTCAACGTCGCCATCAGCGCGTTGTACAAAACCTGCTTACCACCTGTTCCGACCGAAATCTGTTCCGGCTTATAGTCAAGATTGTTGTCGCGCTTGAACTTCGCGATGATCGCGGCTTTCAGCTCTGGAATTCCGTCGACGTCGGTGTATTTTGTTTTGCCGGCCTTCAAGGCTTCCCAGGCGGCTTCCTTGATGTTGTCCGGCGTGTCGAAATCCGGCTCACCAGCTGACAATGAAATGATGTCGCGCCCGGCCGCTTTTAGTTCACGCGCCTTGGTTGAGACGGCGATGGTGGCGGAAGGTTGTATGCGCGCCAAGCTGTCGGCGAGAAAGCCCATGAAATGCCCTTTCTATTCAGATCTGTTTGAGCGGTCTTACAAGCGGATGAAAGCTGCCTGCGGTCATATAGTTATGCTGGCCAACGTTATATCGCGGCGCAACAATAGCTGCAATTACGCGCCGGAAGGTATCGCCCGGGCCGGACGACTGCAAGCCAAGAACAAATTTCAATGGGCGCGATCTAAGTTGCATCACCGCATCACTGATTCCACCTCACATCAATGTCATGAGGATAGACGTTGTTTGTCACAATCTCGGCCAGACCCCGTCACAGTGTAAGTGTCTTTTCAGAATGCGGGCGGGTTGGAGCGTGACCAACGTGCATCCTCTTTGAGGTCGAGGCGCCCCACTCAAAACATTTTTGAGGGAAACAAAACAGGGAAAGCGGGAAATCTATGCGAAAAGTTGGAGTTGCACGCGGTGTGCTGTTAACAACGCGTGACGCACTTTTGGGCCTGATCGCCTTTACAATCATTGCAATAGCAATCTTGGCCAAATCGACGGCTGCGGCGCCGGTTGCGTTCAGTGACTTTCTGGCGATGGGCGGCGACAGCAGCATTTTTCTGATGCTAAACTCTGCCACGACACCCATCTCACCTTCGGCCCAGCAGGT
Organism: Hyphomicrobiaceae bacterium; assembly: GCA_021775715.1. Lineage (GTDB taxonomy): Bacteria > Pseudomonadota > Alphaproteobacteria > Rhizobiales > Hyphomicrobiaceae > JAJFHI01. The sequence goes on from JAJFHI010000274.1 coordinate 7,966, forward strand.
GAGCGACATCGCAAATATGTTCAAAGCAGCAGTTCCGGTCGCTCCAAGCGCGAGCGATGTGGTATTTCAGCGAACGGATAAGATGTCGGCAGTTGTTCTTCTAGCGTTCATTTTCAGTGCTGCCGTCGCGTTTATGTTAACGTTTCTCAGGCACTTGCGCCGGGTTCACGTTATCTCTTACAGGCACTAAATAAAAACGACTTTTACTTCTCATTTGGGAAAGAATCGTTGTCACTAGACATCCGACCTATTCTATTCGACGTTTAGAGCTATACTGGAAGAAGAAGACGCCTTTAAATCAAACCGGAGTTGATCGGATGATCGAAGGAGCCCGCCAGACAAACCGGCTGTTTTACCTAGGATTTGTCGCTGTAGCGATGGGTCTCGGTGGGTTGCTCGGAACCTGGTCCTTCAGCGACCAGTACTTTGCACGTGGCTTCGATGCGGCACTTTCTATGCAGACACC
>JAJFHI010000275.1 GCA_021775715.1 Hyphomicrobiaceae bacterium
CGGCCTGAGATGAAGCCCATCAGGTTGCCAACCGTTGTGTAATGGCCAAGCGACACCAGCGAGCCGAAGTCCTGATACTTGAATGGTTTCGGTGCATCAACCCGCAACACACGTGGAATCTGCTTTAGGAGATGGCTTGACTGCTGGTGAGCGGCCTGGGCACGTGGCGGGATCGGCGCCTCCTCCCCCTCCGGCACCAAATAGGCACAATCGCCAATAACGAAGATGTTGTCGTCTTTCGTCGTCTGCAACGTGTCACGGACAACAAGCGTATTCGCGCGGCTGACTTCCAGGCCATCGAGGTCGGTCAATACCGGCGGTCCCTGAACGCCAGCAGCCCAAACCACGAGTGCGGATGGGACGAAGTCGCCGTTTTCCATGACGACGCCGTCTGCCTTGACTTCTGTGACGCGTTGACCGGTCAAGACCTCGACACCGAGCTTGTTAAGCTCGTTCAAAGTTGCGTCGGCGATGCGCTCTGGCAGTGCCGGTAGAATCCGAGGCGCGGCTTCGACCAGCGTGATCTTGATGTCGCGCTCGGGGTCAATGCGATCAAGTCCGAATGCAACGAGACCGCGTGCCGTCCGATGCAATTCGGCGGAAAGCTCTGTGCCGGTCGCACCAGCTCCAATGATAGTGACGTGCAACTGGCCGGGTTCGATTTCTTTTTCTTCGGCATGGGCGCGAACACATGCGTTAATCAGACGACGATTGAAGCGCTCGGCTTCGACCGGCGTGTCGAGCTTAATGGCGTGTTCGGCCACGCCCGGTGTTGAAAAGTCGTTTGAGATGCTGCCGATGGCGAGGACGAGCGTGTCGTATGGCACCCACCGGTCGGGTGTAATCTGGCGGTCTTCTTCGTCAGCGGTTGAGGCCAGGTAGACAAGGCGGGCGGCGCGATCTAGGCCGATCATTTCGCCGTAATTGTAGCGAAAGCCGTGCCAGTGAGCCTGAGCGAGGTAGTCGAGTTCGTGACGGCCAACGGCCATGCTGCCGGCAGCGATTTCGTGCAGCAGAGGTTTCCAGATGTGGGTACGTGTGCGGTCAACAAGGCGGACATCAGCGCGTTTGCGGCGCGCCAGCTTGTTGCCAAGGCCGGTAACGAGTTCGAGTCCTCCAGCGCCTCCGCCAACAACGACGATCTTGTGCAGATCACTTGGAGCATCGACAATTCGGCGATTGCCGGGGTCTTGTTTGGTGTCGGGTATTGTTGATTTTGCCTCGACAGTCACGGCGGTAGGGTCGCTCATTGTTTTTCTTTCCCTCCAAGTGTGATGGCCGCCTCGGAATGCGGATCGGACCTGCCCGAATAGTTTCGTTGCGATGCAGCACCGCTGTGTGTGTGGTGTGGTATTTATTTATACCGGCGGCAATGCGTTATACCGCATCTGCCGCAGCGATGCATGCATGTCTGTCATGCAGTTCGCGGAACGCGATTCAACAGGCGGATACAACGCACAGTCTGTTGACGTTTATGCAGCGCTACTACCCGCGGATTTCGCCACCGGTTTGCTTTGCCACCGCTGCGATGATGCGCTCGGCGATTGCGTCGATATCTTTGTCCGTCAGCGTTTCCTTTGACGGTTGCAAGGTGACTTCCAGGCCGAGCGATTTTTTTCCGTCGTCTGCCAGCTTGCCGCCTTCGAAGATATCGAAGACCTGAAGACCTGCGATCAAGGCCTTGTCGGCGCCCATGGCAGCCCGCATGACGTCGCCGGCGGCCACGTCCTTGTCGAGCACAAACGCAAAGTCGCGGCGCACAGGCAACAAATCGGTTGCCGCAAGCGCTGGGCGTACGCGTGATTTTTTCTTCGCCGGTGGGATGGCGGCAAGGTCGATTTCAAACGCGACGGCCGGGCCTGCCAGGTCGAGCTTCTTCAGCACGGCCGGATGCAGGGCGCCGAAGTGGGCGAGGATGTTTTTGGGGCCCTGCTGCAATGTGCCGGAGCGGCCAGGGTGGAACCAATTAGGTGCGTTTCGTTTGACCTGCAGGTTGTCCGTGTTGACGCCAAGACTTGCAAGAACGGCAAGCGCGTCAGCTTTGACATCGAATAGGTCAACGTCGCCGCTTGCCCCATCCCAATGGCGTCCAGAGCCGGAAAGTTTGGCGGTGCCGATGCGCAAACCGCTCGCGTAGAGGCGTTGGTCATCTGGCTTGGTGCCATCATAGGCTTGGCCGATCTCAAACAATGCGGCGTCGTTGAAGCCGTGGTTGCGGTTGCGGCCTGCCGCAGCAATGAGACCTGGAAGAAGACTTGGGCGCATGTCGGATAGTTCCGATGAAATCGGGTTGGCAAGCGTCAATGACCCATCGCCACCACCGAACAGTGTGGCTTCGTCGTGTGTGATGAACGACCAGGTGATGGCTTCGACAAGACCACGGGCGGCAAGTGTGCGACGGGCAAAGCGTGTGCGTTTTTGCAACGGCGTCAGGACAGGGCGCGCAACTCCGGTCTCACGCGGCAATGGTGTCGCTGGTATCTTGTCGAGCCCGGTGATGCGAACGACTTCTTCCACCAGATCTGCGGCGCCGTGAACATCCGGGCGCCAGCTTGGAACTTTGACTTTAAGAGATGCGCCTTTTCCGGAAATTTCAAATCCCAGGTCGGCAAGGATTTTTGCAATCTCTTTCTCCGGCAGGCAGACGCCGGTTAGTTTTTCGACGCGGGCCGTGTCGAACGCGAGGACAAGGTCAGGTCTGGGGACTTCGCCAGCGACGGTCGTTATCGAGGGCGCTCCGCCTGCGAGTTCAAGGATCATCGCGGTTGCCTGATCGAGGCCCGGCAGGACGGACGCGGGATCAACGCCACGCTCGAAACGATAGCGGGCGTCGGTGAGGAGGCCGGTCGCGCGTCCTGTTTGTGCTGTGCGTATGGGATCAAACCATGCGCTCTCGATGAAGACGTTTGTTGTTGCATCCGTACAGCCAGTATCTTCGCCGCCCATGACGCCACCGAAACCGAGCACGTTCTTGTCATCTGCTATGACGCACATTTCAGTGCCGACGTCGTGTGTCTTACCGTCAAGGCCAATGAAGCTTTCGCCTTTGTTGCCAAGACGCGCCTGAATGTTACCGTCGAGTTTGTCTGCATCATAGACATGCAGCGGACGACCGCGGTCATATGAGATGTAGTTGGTGACATCGACGAGCGCGTTGATCGGGCGCAATCCGATAGCTGTCAGACGGTTGGCAAGCCATTCGGGTGAATGGCCGTTTTTGACACCACTGACATAACGTCCTGCAAAAACGGGACAGGCGCTGGCGGTCTCGCCTTCGAAATTCAATGCGATCGAGATCGGACTTTTCGCTTTGCCCTCGACATTGTCGTAGGTGGGTGCTGGCTTGAGTTTGCCAAGGCCGGCCGCCGCCAGATCTCGCGCGATGCCTCTGACACCTGTGCAATCGGGCCGGTTCGGCGTCAGCGCGGCATCGAACACGGGATCATTGAGGCCGGCCACATCGACATAGAATTTTCCAACGGATGACTCGTGGTCGTCGCCAAGGTCCATGATACCTTCGGAGTCTCCGGAGAGTTCCAATTCGCCTGCAGAACATAGCATGCCGTTTGATACGACTCCGCGGACCTTGCGTTTGTCCAGCGTCACGTCGAGGCCTGGAACGTAGGTGCCGATTGGTGCGAACACAGTGATCAGGCCTGGGCGGGCGTTCGGCGCTCCGCAAACGATTTCGAGCGTCGGTTTGCCGGGCGCGATCTCGACCTGGCAGACCTGCAGGCGATCTGCGTCCGGGTGCTTGGCGGCGGAAATGATCTTGGCGATTGTGAAGGCGCCGAGCTTTTCTGCTGGGTTTTCTATGCCTTCGACTTCAAGACCAATGGCGCTGAGCGTCGTTGACAGCTCATCAATCGAGGCGTCGGTATCTAGGTGGTCTTTGAGCCAGGAGAGCGTGAATTTCATCGCCCAGGTCCTTTTCAATCGTGTCGGTTGTTTGCGGGATGCATTGCTGGATTGCCTACTGTGACAGGCCGCCCGCCAGGGTTGGAACTTCAAGCACGGAAAAGCCGTAGTGACGCAACCACTTGAGGTCAGCGCCGAAGAACGGACGCAGATCCTTGAGGCCATACTTCAGCATTGTCAGGCGATCGAGACCGACACCGAACGCGAAGCCCTGGTAGACGTCGGGATCAAGTCCGCAGGCTTTGAGTACGTTCGGGTGCACCATGCCGCAACCCAAGATCTCAAGCCATTCGCCAGGTTTACCGATAGCCTCTGCACCGACGTCCACTTCGACAGAGGGTTCCGTGAAGGGGAAGTGT
>JAJFHI010000276.1 GCA_021775715.1 Hyphomicrobiaceae bacterium
TGCGCAGTTCGAGATCGCTGACAGCTGTGGCACACCAACACCGGCGACAATGCGCGTCGTGCAAATCGAGCCCGGGCCAATGCCAACTTTCACAGCGTCTGCACCAACATCAATCAGCGCAGCCGTTGCATCACCCGTTGCTACGTTACCGGCCACAACCTGAATATGGTTCCACTCCCGCTTGATACGCCGAACCGCGTCAATCACTTTGCTGGAATGCCCGTGCGCAGTGTCGACAACGATCAAATCACAGCCGGCATCAACCAGGCGTTCCGTGCGTTCATAGCCATCATCGCCAACAGTTGTCGCGGCAGCAACGCGCAGGCGGCCTTCGTCGTCTTTGCAAGCGTTCGGATGCTTTTGAGCTTTTTCGATATCCTTGACGGTAATCAAACCGACGCATCGATAATCTTCATCAACGTCCAGGAGCTTTTCGATGCGGTGTTTGTGTAGCAGCTTCTTGGCCTCTTCGCGCGGCACAGATCGCGTCACGGTCACCAGATTTTCTTTGGTCATAAACTCGGAGACCGGCTGGTTCGGGTTCGTTGCAAAACGCACGTCGCGGTTTGTGACAATGCCAACGAGCCGCCCACGGTCACCGCCGTTGCCCCTGGGGTCGACGACCGGGATACCGGAGATGTTGTGTTCAGCCATCAAGCCGAACGCCTCAGCCAATGTCGCGTCAGGCGCAATTGTCACAGGATCAAGAACGATGCCGGATTCATATTTTTTCACAAGCCTGACCTGATTGGCCTGCTCGACAGGTGTCAGGTTGCGATGGATGACACCAATGCCCCCCTCCTGCGCGACGGCAATCGCCAGGCGGCCTTCCGTGACCGTGTCCATAGCAGACGAGAGAATTGGAATATTGAGGCCGATCGAACTGGTGACCCGCGAATTAACCACCACATCACCAGGCATGACATCTGAGGCGCCAGGCACCAGCAGAACATCATCGAATGTGAGAGCAAGTCCTTGATCCGCGCCCATTGCGTTCAAGACCATGCGACGTCTCCTTGTCGGCTGAGTTGACAGGTCGGCGACAGTTGCACCGGGTGTTGTCGGCAGGGCTATAGCATCGGAATCGAATCCCTCAAAGCCGTCAGCCATCAATTTGCCCGCGAAACGCCGTCGCGGGGGAGGTTTTCTGGGGCTTCACCAACGGATGATCGCTTTCGCCGGTCTCAAGGAACGCCACCACAGCCACAGCCAGTACAGGCGCGAGCAAGAAACCGTGGCGGAAAGCACCGTTAACATATATTCGGGTGCCGTTATCCTTGAGCACAATGCTGGGCACGTTATCGGGAAACGCTGGTCTGACACCGGCACCAATATCGACAATCTCCGCCTCGCCGAAGGCCGGGCTTAGTGAGTACACCAGTCCCAAAAGCTCCAGCGCCGAGCGGACAGTTGCAAGCCCGTCATCTTCGCTCTCGATCACCGTCGCCCCCACCATGTAGTGGTCGTCTCCCCATGGGACGACGTAGAGCGGATGACGGGGATGCAGAAGACGGACGGGGCGCGACAACGTCACGTCAGCACTTTTGATGACCACGCGCTCACCACGTACACCGCGCAGATCCGGCAGGTCGTGGGACGCGCTGAGGCCGCGGCAATCAATGGTCACATCGTTTGTCGCATTATCTTGCTTTGAAACTTCTGCATTGAAATGGAAGCTCGCGCCCGCCGCCTTGGCCGCAGTCAGCAAGTAGGCAAGGGCCGCTGGCGTTGCAACATGTGCTTCATTTTCAAAAAACAATGCTGTCGAAAACCGACCGGCGAGATCTGGCTCAAGCTCTGCCAAACGTTCTGCGTCAATCTCTTGTGACCCTTGCGTCTGGCTTTTGAACCGGGTCAGCTCACTCAAATCGCGCGGCGCCGCGACCACAAGACTGCCGCCGTTTACGACGCCCGGGTAAATATCCCGCCAGGCTTTGATGCCCTCGTGACCGAGTGTGCGAACGATGTCAGGTGCTGATTCTGCTTCGCAGTCTGGTGCTAGCATCGCACCGGCATATCGACTTGCGCTTGCTGCAAATGGTTCAGCTGACGCCTCAACGACGGTCACGCGAAAGCCAGCTCGCGCCAGCATAAGCGCCTGCCAGACGCCAAGAATGCCGGCGCCGATAATTTGAACAGAAGGCTTTGTTTTTATTGACAAGGGTGTGCTGGAGACCTGTGCTGGAAAGATATCAGCCTATGTCATGCCCGGTGATCGGTGGGGACGTCAATCACCGAGTGCGATGCCTTCGCGCCGCGGGTCGGCACCGCCCTGCAGGGAGCCGTCAACCCGCCTGGTAATGATATGCAGTCCCGACGTCAAACGATCATAACGGATGTCATGGCCACGTGCTTTGAGATCTGCTTCAAGCTGGACCGTATCGCGACCCGCCGCGTCCCGTCCTCCCTCTTCCAATTCAAACTTGGACCGCCGCGCACCGAAGTTGGGGAACGCTGCCGCTTGTTGCGCGTCCATTCTCCAGTCCACAAGTGCGACCACGGCCTTTACGACATAGAGTATAATGCGACTGCCGCCAGGCGAGCCCAACACTGCCTCAAGATTTCCGTTCTTGGCACCAAACACCATAGTTGGCGCCATCGAGCTACGCGGACGCTTGCCACCCTCAACGCGGTTTGCAATTGCGACACCGTTCTTGTCGGCGGAACGGAATGAGAAATCGGTAAGTTCATTGTTGAGTAGGAATCCTGGTGCCCAGACACCGGAGCCAAATGCGCCCTCAATGCTTGAGGTCATAGACACTGCATTGCCCGCATCATCGACAATAGAGATGTGGCTGGTACCTGAGCGTTCTACGGTTGCGTCAACGCCATGCGTTCTATCAGCGACCCCTGGCGGCAAGCCCGGCCTTGGTTTTGCCATTGCCTTATCGGTGATGAGTTTGGCGCGTTTCTTTATATAGGCCGGATCAAGTAGCCCGGCAGGTAGTGGCACAAATTCCGTATCAGCGATGTAGCGATTGCGGTCTGAGAAGGCGAGTTTCTCTGCTTCTGCAATCATATGTATTGAGTCTGCGGAAACGTCTCTCGGGAATGGGATGTCGCGTGATACCTCCTGATACAGCAGCAACGTTTGACCAACCGTATGGGCGCCCGACGACGGCGGCCCCATACCACATACTTTGAACCTGTCGACAACCCTAAGCACCACGCAGACCGGATCGCGTTGTTTAGCCTTGTATCCAGCCAAATCGGAAAGTGTCATGTCGCCTGGAATATTGTGTGCCCCATCAACAGCGGCGACGATGTCGCGGGCAATAGCACCGCTGTAGAACGCGTCTGCTCCGCCTGTTGCAACGGCACGCAACGTCTTCGCGTATTCGGGATTGGCTAGCACATGACCAACCGGCCAGGGTTGGGCGTCAGCATCAAAGAAATACGCCCGAGCTCGCGCGTCGAAGTGATTCACGCCGACCCACTGCAACAACCCGTTCAGGCGGGGCGAAACTTTGAAGCCCGCCTCAGCAAGCTTTATCGCGGGTTCAAACACTTTGGCCCACGGCAACTTGCCGTGTTTTTTGTGGGCCATTTCCATCATGCGGACAATACCGGGAACGCCGATGCTTAAACCCGATCGAACAGCTTTTCGAAACGGCATCGGTTCGCCGTTGACCAGAAACCGGTCGGACTTTGCTGCCGCAGGCGCCGTCTCTCGACCGTCGTATGTCACAAGTGTTTTGGTGTCACGCGTCCAGTGCAGCATAAACGCGCCACCGCCAATGCCTGACGACTGCGGCTCGACGAGCCCCAGGACAAGCTGCGTCGCAATGGCAGCGTCTACAGCCGAGCCACCAACTCGGAGAATTTCAAGCCCTGCCTCTGCCGCATAAGGATTAGCGGCAACGACCATGTGTTTTTTTGCTGTAACGATTTTCTTTTGCGCAACACCCGTCGCCTCTTCCGG
>JAJFHI010000277.1 GCA_021775715.1 Hyphomicrobiaceae bacterium
GTTTCAACATCGCGGAACGCCTCGATGACTTTCCCCGGCGGGTCGGTCTTTGCGATGTTTACCTGTGAAACGATGATGCCCGAATTGTAGGAATCGAGAACGCCTTGCACCAACAGTTTTACATCGGCGGCCGTCTTCTGGCGTTCCGAGGTCAGCAACGGGTCGATGTTTGACTTGCCGACAACTTCACGCATAGCGCTTTCGGCCACGACTTTAACGGTCTGTTCCGGATTTTGAATGTTGAACAGATAGTCTTTGACATTATCAGGTTGAACACGCCAGAGAACCTCAAAGTCCACATCAACGATATTATTGTCACCCGTCAACATCAGACTTTCTTCCGGCACGTTACGTGTCGGTCCGTCCGAAGAGAACCGGCCGCGATCGTCACTTCTGAAACCAATCTGAATGCGGTTTTCGCGCGTTACACGAGGAAGCAGTACTTCTTCTATTGGATACGGCAGGCGAAGATGCAGACCTGGTGGAACTTGGCGCACATACTCACCAAATCGCAGGACGACGCCAGCCTGGTCAGCTTTCACTGTGAAGGTAAATGCGTAGAAGCCGATCACAGCCAGCGCGACGAGAGCACCAAGAAAGACCAGTGGCCCCGGAACGCCGCCGCCGCCATGCATGACCTGCTTGACGCGATCCTGGCTGCGTTTCAGCATTTCCTCAAGATCAGGGTTGTTCTGGCCACCGCCACCACCACCTTGACCGCCACCTTGTCCCCATGGACCACCACCGTTGCCGCCGCCGCTTTTCCAGCCGCCGCCACCGCTCTCATTATTCCAAGGCATTTACGAAGCCCTTCAATTCTGGATTTTTAAACTGTTGGATTGCTCATTCGCCGAATTCGAACCGCGCATTCAATAAACTAAATACAGCGTCACCGCGCCGCAGATCATTCAAACACGCGTTCGACCAGCAAATCAGCTGCTAGCCGCTTATATAGGCCACCGCACATTTCCGCGCAAACGACCTATGGAGGATGTGGCTATGGAGGCCATAACATCAAGGCACGGCGTTGGCTGCCGGGCCATTGAATTTCGAAAAAGATCAAATTCCGGGGTGTTTGCCGCCCGATTAACGCGCTTGCGCCGATTTAATCCGCCGGTTGGGCAATTCGTTCAAAAATTATGAGGCGCGCGTCATGCTCGTCGCGCGGCCCCCGTTCAATTGTCTCACCGCCAACTTCCGCCCAGTCGGCTCGGTCTAGTGGTGGGAATGAGGTGTCGCCCGCTGGTTCGGCATCGACCGCTGTCCAATAGACACGTGAGACAACGTCTCGTGTTGCCTCATAAATCTGCGCGCCGCCGATCACCATGATCTCGTCGGCGTTGCGCTGGCGGGCGCACTCGTGGGCGATGAACACCGCGTCATCAACCGTCGCCACGACGATCGCACCTTCTGGCACAAACTCAGGGTCGCGCGAGACGACGATATTGTCGCGACCATCAAGTGGCATTTTCAAAGATTGGAATGTACGCCGGCCCATGATCAACGGCTTGCCCATCGTCAACCGTCGAAACATCTTGAGATCCGACGACAGGCGCCATGGCAGACCGCCGTCGTGACCGATAACACCATTGCGCGCGACCGCCACGATCATCGCAATAACGGGATGTTTGTTTTGATCAGTTGAACTCGTCACACTTTGCTCCAAGACGATCGCGGCATCACACCGCCACCGGTGCGCTAATGTGGGCGTCCGGACGATAGTCGGTAATTTCAAAGTCATCGAACTTGAAATCAAATATGGACGTGACATCCGGGTTAATCTGCAATTTCGGCAGCGCCTTCGGCGTGCGGCTCAACTGCAGATCAGCTTGTTCGAGATGATTGAGATAGAGATGCGCATCACCAAGCGTGTGCACAAATTCACCGGCTTTCAGACCGACGACCTGCGCCATCATAGCGGTCAAAAGTGCATAAGACGCAATATTAAATGGCACGCCCAAGAAGATATCCGCAGACCTTTGATAGAGCTGACACGACAACCGCCCGTCCGCGACATAGAATTGAAACAGGCAATGGCACGGCGCCAACGCCATGTTTGGGATGTCGGCGGGATTCCATGCCGAAACGATCATGCGGCGACTGTCTGGATCGCGGCGCAAGGTCTCGAGCACATCCGAAATCTGGTCGATCGTCGCGCCGTCAGGTGCCGCCCAACTGCGCCATTGCTTGCCATAGACCGGCCCGAGATCGCCGCTCTCATCGGCCCAGTCATCCCAGATGGAAACACCGTTTTCCTTGAGATAGGCAACGTTTGTATCACCGGCGAGAAACCACAAAAGCTCGTGAATGATCGACCTTGTATGCAGCTTCTTCGTCGTCACCATGGGGAAACCATCGGCAAGATCAAAACGCATCTGATGTCCGAATACACTGAGGGTGCCGGTTCCAGTTCGGTCTGACTTTTTGGCGCCGTCGTCGCGTACACGACGCAACAGATCAAAATATTGCTGCATGTTTGTGACCTAGCCTGATTCCCTTATCCATCGCGACCAGCACAACGCCGCTATCCTCTGCCGGTTGCGATATAAGCCGCTGGCAGCCAGCCATTGTTATTGGCAAGAAAGATACCCGCTAGGATCAACGAGTTGTAGAGTCCATGGCAAATGATCGTCACCCACAAACTTCCCGTTCGCCATAGTAACCACGACAGAATAAGGCCAACAAGAAAGACATCGATCAAACCGTAGACCGAGTAGCTCATATGGAGCGTGGTCCAGGCGGCGTTGGACACGAGAGCCGCGCCTAAGAATCCAAGCGGCGTTTTCGCCAGAGCCGAC
>JAJFHI010000278.1 GCA_021775715.1 Hyphomicrobiaceae bacterium
GTCGCTGAGTTGGGCACTGCAGTGCGAACGGTCTGGCGATATCCGTATTGGCTACTTCCAGCCGGCATACGGATACGTTCTCTCGGTGTTTCACGCACGGTACTTGATCCTCTTGTTTCAAAACGATCGGTGTTGCGATCGAGCAATTCGATGCCCGCAACTTCGGACTTTATTTCAAAAAGCACATTGACGAGGTCGTCGGCATTAATCGGGTGTGCCTGACGATCGGCATAGGCAGCGGCATGGCGCAAAACATCTTCCAATTCATGCGATGCCTTCGGCGCAGCACTGCTGTTGCCGGTGTTGCTTGGAAACTGGCTCGCGACAACCGCCGCAGTATCACGCATCAGTTGCGGGACTTCGATGCCGCGCGCCTGCAAAGAAGTTGCTGTCTCAGAAATGCGTGTCGCAGCCAAAAGCAAGTGTGCGATGCGAACTTCCGCAGCGCTGTGCGCGGCGGCGATATCATAGGCATGATTGAAGCATGCCAGCACAGTGTCGTTGACGAGGAAGGTCGCATCACCGCCGTGCGGATTGTGTTGCGCGTGCTCTGTCTCTGCCGCAGAAGTTTGTGGTACACCTGCGCGTTGCCCTGCATTGTCATGCGGCACGCGAAGATCGAGATCCCGACCCCTGTACGCCATACTCAACTCTCCTCAACTGGCACGGCCCAACGCCTTACGTCCCTCGGCGACCTGCCAAAACGCATCTTAGGAGCCTCCGGCCTCTTAGCCATCGCGTCCGTTCGGCATAAGCCCGCCTGACACTCAACTGACTCTAGCGGTAGAAAACGTCACATACTTGACTGTGGCAGAATAACCGCTTCCGACGATGCCTGCGAGGGGTTGTGTGCCGAAGTCGTTAGCGAGGGTCGATTATTTGTTGCTTTGGTCAATTTTTGCGTTGAGAGGCTGGTGAAAGGCCCTAAAAACAGGTCGCCGAACAAACTTAACCGCATGACCGCTACAAGTTTTTCGCCATAAACAATCATAATAGACGATCCGGAGGCGCCGGCGCGTGCAGGTCTACGCCCTCGTTACGAGGATTATTCAACGCGGTTGTAGCCGTACGATGTGCCAGGATCCCGACAGGCGGCGGTGCCAAAAGCGCCCTAATATCCTCAGCGCTACCCGAAGCGCAATCCAGCCAGACATCGAAATGATCCGGCTGCAGGATGAGTGGCATCCGATCATGTAGTCCGGACATGTCACCATTCGCAGCGGTCGTCAGGATGGCCATCGTTTCAATTTCGCTACCGTCAGCTCCAAGCCAGTGCTCCCATAGCCCGGCGAAAGCCAACGGCTCTTTGGTCTTTGGCGCGATCAGATGCGGCTGCTTGGCTCCAGCGTTGCCGGTCCACTCATAAAAGCCATCGGCCGGCACAACGCAGCGGCGATGGCGCAGACTGCCGCGAAACGACGGCTTGTCCTCGGCCGTTTCGCTGCGGGCATTGATCATCGTTGAGAATTCTCGTGGATCTTTGACCCAGGACGGGATCAAGCCCCAGCGCACAAGTGCCATCTCGCGAGTGCCCGAAAGGCCGGTGCGAATAATCATGACAGGTTGAGTGGGCGCTATATTGTAGCGTGGGGGAAATTCAAGCTTATTCGCTGTCCTAAACCAATCTCGGATTGCTTCCGGCGGCGACGTCAATGTAAAGCGCGAACACATGTCAGGGAGGTTAGCCAAACTTTGTAGATATGCCTAGATTAACGAGCGAAGTATCTCTGGAGGCCGCGTGGCAAACAAATCTGACATCGAAAAACGAAATGTCGCGCCACCAATTCTGATCCGAGCGGCAAGCGTCGTGGTGATAAGGTTTGATCAGGTGTTGATGGTCAAACGCAGCAAACCACCGGCACAAAATCTGTGGAGCTTTCCGGGCGGCAGAATGGAACCTGGTGAAACGCCGGATCAGACCGCCGTACGCGAGGCGCTTGAAGAAACCGGTTTCACCGTCACCCTAATCGGGTCACTTGGGATCAACACCGCAAACATCCCTGCAACCCGCCACGCACCAGCGCGCCACTTCGAAATCAATGTTTTCACCGGCACGGTTGGCGATGGTGAACCGATCGCTGGCGACGATGCTGAATTGGCCAAGTTCATCAAATGCGTCGACGTGCCCAATCTCGCCACCACCGAAGGTGCGGCTGCATGGGTTACAAAGGCCCTGAAACACCATACTTGAAACGCCACCGCCATGGGTGAGCCGGGACTCTTGTTACTGCCGTGCATTAGCCCAGAATCGATGCTAGTCGAGATCTATCAGCGTTCGGTGCTGTGCCCTGCAACTTAAAATGAACGGCAAAATCTAAGGACCTCGTTCGAGCATGACGCGATCTCATTCCGTACCAGCCATTTTCGCCCTCAGCATCGCTGTCGCGGTTTGTGCGCCGGTACTCGTCGGCATCTCCGCAACTCCGGTATTTGCTCAGCGACTTTCAAAAGACGCCAAACCTTACGACGACCGCATTCTGCGTTTGTCGGAGTTGCTCGGCGCCATTCACTATCTGCGCGAACTGTGCGGCTCTGGCGATGATCAGCTCTGGCGCAAACAAATGCAGGAACTGACGCGTGCAGAAGGATCGTCTGCACTGCGGCGTGCTCGCCTGACTCGCAGCTTCAATCAAGGTTACCGCAGCTATCAACGCACTTATAATGTTTGTACGCCATCGGCCAAAACGACGATCAACCGGTTTCTTATCGAAGGCGTGCAAATTGGCGAAAAGCTATTCAAGACCTACCCAAAATAATGTTGCGGCAAGCGTTGGTTTGTAACGATTTTCAGCGCACACCCGGTCTCTGTCACGGGCCCCAATATTTACACTAATTCCTTCTGCCAGCCTTGTTTCGCAAATACGCATGCTAGACGTCAGAGTGTTAAGTTCGGGCCCAACATCATTGCGCGGCCCCTAGCGTCAGGACCAATTGTTATGCGTACGCGACCGCTTTCTGAAATCGACGATGAAAGTTTCAAGGCTCTGGATCTCATCCTGGCTGCATGGGACGAAGGCGAGGAAACGGGCGTTGCGCCTGAGACGATGGCCTATGCCGCAATCTTTACAGCAATGACCGATCTGGTGACGCTGTTTGGCGAGGACGAAGTTGCAAAACTCGTGCGGGGTCTGCAAGAGCGCGTTCACGTCGGAGAGTTCAGCCTGCATCAGACACGTCAGTAACAAACCGGAAAATCGCGTACACTATTCAAAATTTTCAAAAGAATGACCCGAGATAACGCGGCACCATTTCGCCAATCAACACAACTCCAAACCCCAGCAACACAGTGCCAGCAATCTTATTGATATAGGCTAGGCTGTTGATATTTATCTTGTGGCGGATGCTGCCGATAAACTTCGATAGCCCGATCCACCATGCAAGGCTGCCGCCGACGATTGCCGCCACCATGATCAGTGCGTCTACCGTGCCGCGTACTTCCACAAACGAGCTTACGCCACCAAAAATAGCAAATAACCCCAGCACTGCACCTGGATTGGTGATGGTGAGGAAAAAGGTCTTTGGAATATCCCAGATATAAGTCCGAAGCGTTACGGAGGCATCTTCCACACCTCGATAAGCATC
>JAJFHI010000279.1 GCA_021775715.1 Hyphomicrobiaceae bacterium
ATGCAGCAGGCCGCACGTGTCTCGCAGCGGACAGCGTTCTTCCATCTCGGCAAGCTGGTCGAAGAAGGTGAAACAAACACGATTTTCACAACCCCAAAGGACGAGCGCACACGCGATTATATAACCGGCCGGTTTGGGTAATAAGTGTGATCGTTTGCGCGACGCCGCATTGATGACCAGCTGGCAACTTGTCTGGAGCTTAGACCAACAGGAGCATTGTCCCGCTTGAATGGGCTGTGCGTTCTCATTTAAAAAGATCTAGGCCAAAAGCTTAACCTGTGCGCTTGAATTTGGCGCAACAATCAAGGTGGTGTCACCGTGAATGAGCATATTGTACAATCATACGAAGATGAACTCACATTGCTCGACAACAAGATTGCCCACATGGGTGGAATGGCTGAGCAATTGCTAGGTAAGGCTTTTGATTCACTCGAGCGGCGTGATCCGCGTCTCGCCGCGGAAGTGGTTGCAAGCGATAGCCAGATTGATGCGCTTGAGCGAGAAATCGAGCAGCGCGTTATTTCGATGATCGCGCGGCGCCAACCGGTCGCAGATGACCTCCGCCACATCATGGCGACGCTGAAAATTACGTCTGACCTCGAACGCATCGGCGACTTCGGAAAAAACATGGCGAAGCGTGCGCTTGCGATAGCCGGCGAAGCGCATCCCAAACCATTGATGACAGGGTTGCGCCATATGGTCGAGCTCGCCTTGCACCAGTTGAAGGACGTGCTCGACGCGTACGCAGCGCGCGATGCAGAACGTGCCCTTCAGGTTTGGCGCCGTGATGAAGAAATCGATGCGATGTATAATTCTTTGTTTCGCGAAATGTTGACTTACATGATGGAAGACCCGCGCAACATCGGGATCTCAACCCATCTATTGTTCGGCGCGAAAAACATTGAACGGGTTGGCGACCACACGACCAATATCGCTGAGACGATCCACTTTCTGGTGACCGGTGCACAAATCGCCGATGACCGCCCGAAAGGTGACTACACGAGTACGACGCTTGTTCAATTAGACTAAACTTGGAATGCAATAAAAGCATAAATACTCATGACAGCAAAAGTTCTCATAGTCGAAGATGAGGCGCCGTTGGCGGAAATGCTGCGCTACAACCTTGAAGCCGCGGGCTTCGTTGTGGCCAGCTCCGCCACAGGCGAGGAAGCTGAAATTCTGGTTGCCGAAGAGCAGCCTGACTTGGTTATTCTCGATTGGATGTTGCCGGCTGTTTCCGGTATCGAACTTTGCAGGCGCATTCGTGCCAAGCCTGAGACCAAATCCATTCCTGTCCTCATGTTGACAGCGCGCGGTGAAGAATCCGACCGTATTCGTGGATTGTCGACGGGTGCTGACGACTATGTCGTCAAACCGTTTTCCGTGCCGGAGCTGATGGCGCGGGTTAAAGCCATTCTGCGCCGTGCTGCACCGGACCGCATGGCCGACGTTTTAAGCGTATCCGGCATCGACCTCGATCGTGCTGCTCACACCGTGATGCGCGGTCCGCGCGAAGTACGCCTTGGCCCGACGGAATTTCGACTTCTTGAGTTCTTGATGGAAAGTCCCGGTCGTGTGCTGACACGTGGTCAGTTGCTCGATGGCGTCTGGGGGCGTGATGCGTTCGTTGACGAGCGCACGGTTGATGTCCACATCGGTCGCCTCAGAAAGTCGCTGATCCGTGGCAATGAGAGTGATCCCATCCGCACCGTTCGTGGCACAGGTTACGTCTTCGGCGAACGCCAGTTGGCCTAGAGTCTGTCAGGTTGAGTTGGAAATGTCGGAATGATCGCTACCGCTCCGCAACATGATTGTTTTGTGCATCGCTGCGGCCGGTCGCAATAATTTTCCATCAAAACTCAAAAAGAAAACCGGACGTCACCCCCATGACATCCGGTTCTCTCCCCCGTTGCCGCGCGTGGCGCTGGCAAAACCCGGTGTGGCCCAATCAAATTGTCGACGGTTTACCGTCGCCCGATTAACTGTCGACCTTTGTCTTCGTTTCGCTGTCGTTTGCGATGGCAGCAGGTGCTCGTGCAGCCGCAACAGCGGCGCGGTCACGACGGCGCGCCTGTGGTGGTTGGAAGGCGCGATGCGAATGGTGCTCGCAGTACGGCAGGCCCGGGACCTTGCTCTTACCGCAGAAGTGGAAGTCGTCTGCCTGTGGATCGCCGATCGGCCAGCGGCAGTGGTTTTCTTCAAGCGATTGGATAGATTTGCGCTCGGCCATCGGGATGACGAGTTCTTCCTTTGGCGGCGTATAGGGTTCCGCGTCGGGACTGTAAAGCGCGCGCAGAGCGGGATTGCCGGTGTTCGCGAAGCGCGTCTTTGTGTTGCGTTTTGGCGTTCCAGGAACGCGGTTTCGTGGGCGATGCGTTTTCAAGCGAGAGGTTGTCGCCCGTCCGGACAAGCCCAATCTGTGTACTTTGCCAATAACTGCGTTGCGCGTAACACCACCCAACCGGCCAGCGATCTGGCTCGCGCTCAGGCCTTCGGCCCAAAGCTTCTTGAGTACATCCACACGTTCATCGGTCCACGCCATCGGGTTCGCTCCAGACAGATCTGAGGGCGACCTTCATCCCTTTCAGAAAGGGGTGGTTTGCCCATGAGGTATGCGATGGAGCAACAACGGCGACACACACGTGATTCCACGCGGTATGAAACGGTTATTTCCACCGGCACGCTAAAACTGACGCTGAACTGAAAAACGCTATACTTGGTACACAACACACAAGCGGCACATACATCCTAAGTGCCTGTCCCCTCGACAAAAAATAGGTACTGACCTGCGAAAGCGCAAGATGTTGTCGTTCGGGGCCTTAGATTTACAACATCTGGATTCAGCTCCACAAGATGCCATATCGATACGGCCCGGCATTGCCATCTTCACGTGGCGTAACAGCAACATAAAATTCGGCCTGGAGCACATCTCGAAATTGATGGCATGGGGCGGGCCAATCCGGTGTCGGCAGGCCCACAAAAGCCAGCGAATTCGGCTGTTTTAAGCGGCTCTGGGCGTTGACAGCTACCTGTGCCAAGCGTATCACCGCTGCTTCGCTAAGTGCCGCCGTTGGCGGCTTTTTTCGTTTGCCCAGTTGGAAACTGAAAGCACGCTTGACGTGACGGACCGCAATGCCGGCTGAAAAAAAAGTTATCAACGACCAAAGCAGAAAACGGGATGATGCCCCCGGTTTGTCCCGTGCTGTGGATCGTAACACCGGGCAGGCGGCGGTGATGCCGACGTACGCGCGCCAGGACGTTGTCTTCGAGCGTGGAGAGGGCTCGTGGCTGATCACGGCTAAAGGCGAACGCTATCTCGATTTGGCCTCTGGTATTGCCGTCAACGCGCTGGGCCACGGGCATCCCCATGTCACAGCCGCACTCAAAGACCAGATCGACAAGCTGTGGCACACATCGAACCTCTACCGGGTCGCTGGGCAGGAGCTGTTGGCCAAACGGTTGACGGAAGCAACTTTTGCCGACTGCGCGTTCTTCTGCAATTCAGGTGCGGAGGCGGTTGAAGGCGCGATCAAGGCGGCTCGGCGCCATTTCGCTGCAGCAGGCCAGTCAGAGCGCTGGCGCATCGTTACATTTTCCGGTGCCTTTCATGGCCGCACGCTTGCGACGCTTTCGGCTGCCAACAATCCCAAGCATCTCGACGGCTTCGGACCGCGTGTGGAAGGGTTTGACACGGTGGCGTTCGGTGACCACGACGCCTTGAAGGCGGCTATTGGACCGGAGACGGCGGCCATCATGGTGGAGCCTGTGCTTGGCGAAGGTGGCGTGCGACCCGTGCCGGACTTCTGTCTGGTCGAGCTTCGAAAGCTGTGTGATGAGCACGGTATTCTTTTAATCTTCGACGAAGTGCAGACGGGTGTTGGCCGGACAGGAAAGCTATTTGCACATGAGTGGGCAGGTGTGACGCCTGACATCATGGCGATCGCCAAGGGGCTTGGCGCAGGCTTTCCGGTCGGCGCCTTCCTGGCAACCGAAGATGCAGCCAGCGGCATGACGCCGGGAACACACGGGTCTACGTTTGGTGGCAATCCGTTGGCTATGGCGGCAGGCAATGCTGTACTTGATGTCGTTCTGCAGCCTGGATTTATGGAAGCCGTGCAACATAAGGCGCTTCGTCTGCGCCAGGGTTTGGCGGAGCTGCAGGACACGTTCCCTGACGAGATTGTCGAGGTGCGCGGACGCGGCTTGTTGATGGGCTTGAAGCTAAAGTCACCCGTCGGCGAGGTAGGCAATGCAGCGCTTGCCGAGCACTTGCTGGTCGTTGGTGCGGCAGACAACGTCATGCGCATACTGCCACCACTTACCATCGAAGACGCCGATATTGCCGACGGCATCCAACGTTTATCGTGTGCGCTTAAAACGCTGGAGACAGTGTAAACGCAGTTGAAGCTTTCGAATTTTCAAACGCTAAAAGGAATTGGCGCAACGCCATGGCTATCCGACATTTTCTCGACGTCAACGCTCTCGACGCTAAAACACTGCGCCGAATCTTGAATGCCGCGCATGCCTTGAAGAAGGCGGGTAAGAAAACACCGGCACGGCTGCGTCCTAAAAATATTTCAGACGCTGTTCTTGTAATGATTTTTGAGAAGCCTTCGACGCGCACGCGCGTTTCGTTTGACGTCGGCATGCGTCAGCTCGGTGGCCAGACTATCAACATGAACCACACCGACCTGCAGCTCGGGCGCGGGGAATCTATTGCTGACACAGCGCGCGTGTTGTCGCGTTACGCGGATGTCATCATGATCCGCGCCAACAGCCACGACACACTGGTCGAACTGGCCGAGCATGCAACAGTTCCGGTTATCAACGGCCTGACGGACGTTAGTCACCCCTGTCAGGTGATGGCTGATTTGCAGACATTTGAGGAAACGCTGGGCCCGATCAAGGGCCGCACTGTGGCCTGGCTTGGTGATGGCAACAACGTTGCAGCCTCGTGGATGCATGCCGCGCAGCGCTTCGGCTTCACGTTGCGTGTCGCCACGCCGGCTGAATTGAAGCCTGCAAAAGAGGTTACTAATTGGGTGCGCAAGAATGGCGGCGACGTTATGATCACCACCGATCCTGCGAAAGCGGCAAAGGGGGCCGACTGCATTGTGACAGACACCTGGGTTTCGATGGGCCAGGACGGTGCAGCACGGCGCAAGAAGATTCTTAAACCTTATGCGGTCGATGCGGCGTTGATGAAGCGCGCGGCGAAAGACGCAATTTTCATGCATTGCCTGCCAGCCTATCGTGGTCTGGAAGTTTCCGCAGATGTTATCGACGGTCCGCAGTCCGTCGTGTTTGATGAAGCGGAAAATCGATTGCAC
>JAJFHI010000280.1 GCA_021775715.1 Hyphomicrobiaceae bacterium
GCCGAGGCTGATGCCGTCGTCGGCGAAAGTAACGACGACAACGATGCCTTCCTCGAAGAGGAAGAAGACGGCAACGACGTCACCGGCTTGGTTGGCGGTGATAAGCCGAGCAAAGCAGTCGAATAAAGTTTCGATCGGACGAACGAACAGCCGATGCGTTCTGGCGTTGAAATTCGTCGTCCCGGCCATATTCGGCCTTGAAGTTTGCCAGGGTTGGGCCTAAGCAACCGTGGTAGTCTGCACCGTTCCCAAACGGCATTTCGCATGACACCTTCGATCGCCACACAATCGCGATCGGTCAAGAATGGGGCCGTAGCTCAGTTGGGAGAGCGCTACAATGGCATTGTAGAGGTCAGGGGTTCGATTCCCCTCGGCTCCACCAACGTATTTTTCCCCTCGCAATTTTACCTAACCCCTAAATGGAAAGTCTCGATTTCGGGCTGATTGCTGCGATGGAGATCGAAGGTCCGCGTTTCGTCTCAAAAGATTAAAAAGTCGCTTTGGGCGGATAGTAGCCCACGTTTAGCGTCTCTGGCGAGATCATCTCTCCCATCAACTTGCGCGCTCTATTCAATCGACTCTTAATCGTCCCGATCGCGCAGCCGGAAATCTCGCTTGCCTCGACATAACTGAGCTCCTCAAACACGACCAAAGTTAAGGCTTCTCGATGCTCCGGAGACAACTTGATCATGGCAACACTGACGTCGTTTAGTTCGGAACGGACGGGCTGCTCAGGCTCGGAAACAAGGCGGTTCTCGAATACATCTGCATCATAAGAAGTCTCACGCTTGTACTTGCGGAGACTATTGAAATACAGGTTGCGAAGTATCACGGTGAGCCACGGCCCGATTGGTGCATCACCTCTAAACGACTCCTCATTCTCCAAAGCCCGGACAACGGTTTCTTGAACAAGATCCGCTGCTATATCCTGGTTGCCGGAAAGAGCCGTTGCAAATGCCCTAAGCCTAGGAAGAGAACCTACTAAACACGTCTCAAAGTCGTCATCAGACTCAACTCTCACGATTTTATCCTCGTGGCTTGTCTGCCCCAACGATAATTCGAGTCTCTATGAGCTAGCATTGATCAAGAAGAGAACGACCGCAGCCAATCAGAGACCAGTTGGTCATCTTACAGCCGAGCGGATCTAGCGCTATGTCGCTTGAAATCAAGTGAAAGCAGAGTTACGAATTCGCGGATTGGACACGGTTGTTATATAAACATGCCTCGACGCGCGAACTCATTTCTGCGCTATTATTATTGCCGCTACACTACCGCGATAGGTGCTAACCATAGGTAAAATTTCGCGTAGAACGTTGGAACCGGACACCGCAGCTCCAAGTACAGAAAATTCTAAACTTCAAATTAACACGGACTTAAAAGTGTTGTGTCATCCTATTCTTTGGTGGATCCAAGAGACAGGAAACAGCAGCATCGACTGCGTGTGCGTGGCTTAATAGTAATGATTGAAAACCGAGTGGTCGAAAAACGCAAACACCGTCGCGAAAGCACATGGCAAGCGATCAAAGTGCTTGTGGATGGAAAAGTGTTTGTCTGCGACCTAATTCAAATTTCTAATTCTGGCGCAGCACTTGAATTAGGTCATGGCATGGTCGTTCGGCCCAACTGTAAAATTGAGCTGACGTTTATGAATGACACCAAAGTTTCGGGCAAAATCGTTTGGGTTCGGTCCGGGAAAATCGGCGTCAGCTTTGATGTAAATTTTCTATCCCACGAAGATTTTCTCCACTACGACTACATGGGATACGATCAATATCGTCATCTGATCCAGCTACAGAAGCTTCGAACAGCTGCGTCTTAATGTGATTTGACCCAATATATAGCCTGTCACGAAGTCATCGCGCTTGGCTCTGTTTAGCGCAGATTTCCGCCCCAAACAGCACAAGGCTCTGAAAAGTTAAGCATTCCTTGCTGAAAACGATCAAAAACCAAAAGCAGAACTCACTGTAACTCAAGCTCAATGCGTTAGCTTCTTACGAGTCAGGGGTAACACTTAAACGGGCGGGCAAAATGTCGATTTCTAACCAGTTAAAACTGAGACTCGCTCACATCGGGAAGTGGCTGGAAGACGCAGCGCCGTATACCGCCGTCGACCAAAGGCATTTGGTGGAACATTCGCCAGAGCAAGCGTATTGGAACCACGGCTACATGATGGCGTGCGCGGATATCATGTCTCAACTGCAAAACGAAGCAGGCAACTCTCAAACAGACACAGATCGTCCCGAGTAAGACGGTTGAGCGGCGGCTTTAAAGCCCTCAAAGATACGTTTTATAATCACGCGTCGAAGACCTCGTTTCGTTCTCATCCTGCTCCTGATTGCGCAGTGAATAATCTAGATTCAACGTAAGACTGAAATCCCGCGCGGACTGCCAATCGATTGATGGTGGCAATCTGTTGAACCGCAGGGGAGATGATCCGTTTTCTAGATCTGTTGCTCCAGTGATCGACGTTCCCGTTTCAGAAAAACGAGAAACCGTGGCTGCGGAAATACTCTTCCCCAGCTCCGCACCGGACGGCTGACCAACTTCCGATGTCGGACCCGGGCCGACGTTATGAATTGGATTTGCAGTCGAGGCCACGGCAGGCGTTGCTCCAATCCAGGAGGCTTCAATTGTCCTTCGCTCGACGAGTCCCGGCAGAACTTGGCCACCGGCTTTGTTGTACTGCTGGAAAATCGACCGAGCTTTTTCCAGGTCACCAGCTCTCAAAGCCTCTCCGAGGCCAGCATTCACCCACGCGGTACCGGCATTAAACGTCAATGACGTCATGGCTGCCCTGGTACCTTCATCAAGATTGGGCAGCTGCGCGTCAACAATCGCTTGAGCATTACCGATTTCTCCTCGAAATCTCCGATCTGCCTCGGCCTTGTCGATAACCTCGCCTGGAAATTGAGCTCTGGTGCCATACCCATTTGAATATTGCGCATAGTCCCAGTCGGCTTGTGCCGTGAACCCTTCGAAGGTCTTGATCGCTTCCGTAAATGCAACTTGCATCAGCTACACTTCCTCCGGTTCCACCGTTATTACGGCAGGCTAGCTTCGGAAGCTTGTCTTAACCTTTCTGAAAGGCGATCGACCGATCCTCTCCTGAAGGTTTTCGCAAGAAGCACTCGGCAAAAGTATGACACTAGATAGAGATCTCGGACAATCAAGTTTCCAGACGTTTGTCGAATTGGAAAGGTTGCGTTCTGGTCGCAATTCAGAGCGCAGCCCTGTAAGGCGCTCGCCTACTCTTGCAGTAGAAAAATCAACCAATCGAAGCTGGCTCTTTGAGGGGACACAAAGTCGGACAGATCCGGCGACTAGCCTCAAGAAAACCAACGCGGCCCTTGGCAACAATCGGCTGGCGCAATACTTTGAAACCACTCCCGAGCCAACGACAGAATACAAGCTTGCCCTGCTGCAAGATGAGCTTGACCGGTTGAACGAACTCTCGGTTGATCAACTACGTACTCTGCGCCGCGAAATTGCAAAATTACTGCACCCCGACACAATTCAAAATTTCAACACAGAAGATGCCACATCAAAGCTAGCTGAGATAAATGCCGCTCTCGATGCAGCAATTTCCCTTGCGCTTCCAAACCCCAAGTGAAAACATCTTCCTATCCGAGCACACCCTCAGTGGTCTCGACGAAAATACGGCTCATTTACTGCCGCAAGATGGACATCTCCAGTTGGTGCCGTCGAGCCTTGTTGGATGCAAGACGTTCGCCCGCGGGTGAAAGCTGTGAAACAACTCGCATTGCTTCACAAACGCCTCAAGTGGCGTTGAATACAGTACGTACTTAAACAGTATGTCCGACCCTATGCGTGATTTGAGATCTGCTGCCAGATCTCTGTCGGAACGGCCAACGTAGTTCACAAAGAATGTGCTATGGAAATCTTGGTATCCAAGAACATAGGTTCCCGGACCGCGCCGCCGAACGGCACTACCAATTCCATCAACATCAAGTCGATATGGTCCTAACAAGCCAGTTTTTGGCTTGGAAATGGGTTCATTAGTTAGGTTGCTGTTCATCATCTCAAATACCATCTATCGAATGTTTATCTGCTTACACTCACAAATAGATCTCATCGTCGCGTCTCCCATCGGCCTCAGGCGTCCGCTCGTTCGCCGTTATATTCTGCTCTCCAGCACGACGCTTCTCACTTTCGTCAAAGCTGGATGCTCCGTTTTCATTTGATCCAAATTTCTCGGACTCATTGTTCTCCGCAGCCACAAAGCTTTCCGATAAACGGTTTGCTTCTTGGCCCCGGCCGACTTCAACATTCTTGATCACAAACTGATCAATCAAATAGCCATCAGACTTCATTTTTTGATAAATCATTTCCTGACTTGTCTTCAGACGGTCTGCCGCGTCTGCAGTTTCAGCAATGAGCTCAACTGTAAGTTTCTGATTCTTCAGTGATAGCTCAATTTTAACGGTACCCAAATCTCCAGGCTGTAGTTCAAGATTTAGAGACTTGATAATTACTGCATTCTTTGATGCCGGCGTGAATATTGGCACTGCACTCGTCGTGCTTTTCTCCCGCGCTTCAGCCGTCAAGTTCGACGACAACACTTCAACAACCTGCGACCAAACCGGTTTTTCACCAGGCAGGGTCACGGTTGATGAGAGCGAAGAATTGGAAACTTCGACCGACGCGTTGGACGATAGGATTGAGGCACCAATTTCTTTTACATCAATTTCATCTTGCAAAACGATCTGAACAACGCTGGAAGGTTCTGCTTGTTTGGGCAGCGTAGGATTTGCCTGAATGACCTGACTTGGGGTTCCCCCGTTTGGATTTTCCGCAGCTGTCGTCACCGGATTCACGGACCGAATGTTGGACTGCTTATCGCTCAAAATACTGCTAGTAAAAATTGACGAAGCAACCGGGACGCTGCTTGTCGACCCAGATTTAAGGCTGCGTTGAACATTTGCGAATATCGCCTTAGACTGATCGCTTGCGACACTCGTCGACGGAGGAGGCGCCTTGCCTGCCGCCAGGGACTCATGCTGCGTAATTGATTGAAGTGACTCTCTTCTACCAGGTACATCTAACTTATTCGGCACAAGCCCAGAAGGGTTTTGAGCTGTTGTGTTTAGTTGACTTTTTATTCGATCAAGCTGATCTGAACCGAGCTCACTTGTGTTGCTGTTCTTAACGAGAGTTTCTACGTAGCTTGCTTGTTTTGACACACTAACAAGACTGTATGCACGCTCAGCAAGATCGTCAGATTTATGTATGGAAAACTGGTCCCCTTTAACTTCTTGCGAAATCGTTTGGTCGACCTCAACCAATGCGTCGGTCACATTTCTAGAAACAGCCGCGTCCTCTGCAGTTATCAGGGGAGGAAAATCCGGACTTACCTGATCATCGCGCTGCCTTGCGTTAGTGATCATTTCAAAAATTTCTTCGTCTTGCACTGCGGTCTCAGTGGGAACGTGATCGTTCACGGGTTGTCCGTTTGGCAGATTTTCGTTCTGCGCGATAAAGTTTGAAAGACCTTGATCATCGGATTTCTGTCCAAGAAGATTCGGAAGACCTTGATCATCGGTTTTCTGTCCAAGAAGATTCGAAAAACTTTGTTCCTCGGTATCAACTTTGCTCACTACACCGCGCACAGGACTATTGGTCGGCGGTCGATCCATTGGTAGAGGTGTTGCAACAGGTTTCATTTCTGTCTCACTCTCCCGATTGACAGTAGGTTTTGTGACCACGCAACTAGTTTTCTTGCTTCTATACTTGCCGGGCCTGGGGTAAAATTTCGCCCCGGGTCAATTGTGGCTGGTGCACGCACTTGCTGAATTACTGCAGCTATGGCGTCTGCAAATTCACCATCACTCGAGCGCAAGTTGTTTCGGCGCGATTGATATTTTTCAGCAATCTGACCCGCCAAGCTTGCTTCGCTGAACACCGATGCGGCGGCGATGTACAGCTCGGAAGCAATAGCCAATTTCGAGTTGTTCGTCCCAATTCGCTGAGCCGCCTCGGCAAAAGTACGAGCTGAATTAAGCTTACCACTGCGAAGTGCCGTCTCAGCTACGCTCAAAAGAAATGAAATTCGAACCCTACTGGGTACTTTCTCAAAAACCTTGACCTGTTTTTCGGCTACCGAACTTATGTCGTTATCGTTCAAATTCAGAATAGCTTTGGATGCATTTTTTAAAAAAGGAACGGCATACAAAGATCGAGGAAACCGGCGTAGATATCTGGAGATTACGCTGAGGAATACGTCGTGTTCTTTGTGCGCCAGTGCGAGTGACGCTTGTAGGCGAATAGCCGTATCTTCCAGGTATCCCCCGGGAACCAGAGTGCTCACCATCACGAAATTTTCGACTGCCTGTTTCTGTTCATCATTGCTTTTCAAAATTGCCTTCACAAGATGTAGGCAGGCCGCGGGAATGCGATCGAGAGTTCGAGTTTCAACGAGCAGAAACTTCTTCTTGGCATCCGCGAAATTTCTTTCACGATAAGCAATTGCGCCCTTCACGAAGTCTTCGTGCTTTCCAAAGCCGATGCCCTTGCTTAGAAGACCTCGGAACGTCAAAGAGGAACCGCCTACAATCATAAAGAGGGCTGCGGTTAAAGCGTTACGCGGCTTCTGCCAGACATCATCAGGAAGTGCCTCAAAAAGCTGACTTGCCTCTTCTTGAAGCGCTTTTTGCCTCTGCGGAGCTGACGTATCTCCATGCGATACTTGATCTTGAGCAGCCATGATCTTTCGCAAAATCATGTACGGCTCGGAGGGAGGCCCATTGGCGGTTGCGGGGGCAGCCAACACCATAGCCATAGCCATAGCCATAGCCACCGGAAAAACAGATCCAAACATGCGTACCAATGAATTCGTCATCGCCTTTTAATTCCGCAATAAGATTTCAATTCGACGATTCTCTGCAGCCGTCGGGTGTGTCTTGATACGAAGCGAACGAGAGCCGTAACCTTCAATGCGGGCGATGCGTTTTTCTTCCAATCCTCCCCGCAAAAGCATATACCTGGCCATCTGCGCGCGAGCGGTTGAAAGGCGCCAATTGTCATAGTGTTTGGTGGCATAGGGAGTCGCGTCAGTGTGCCCACGGATCACGACGTCACCTGGAGTATCTTTCAGAGATTCTGCGATCGCTTCAATCGCTTTGATAAGCTGCGCTCGTGGCTTAGCCGAACCAATTCGAAACATTGAAAAATCAAACTGGTCGGTGAGTGTAATCAACACGCCCTCTTCAACCTTTTTGAATTGCAGGAGCGGCTTCTCTCTTGGAGAGAGTGTCGCAAGCGCCTTGCGGACTTTCTCCTCCAGCTTCGCTTTGAGATCTTCTAACTTCCCGCTCTTCTTCTCGACTTTAGCGTCAGCGGTATCCTCAACCTGGTCAGCGCTCACCACAATGGGGTCTTCGAGCACCTTTTTTACGTCGAGTTCTTTGGGCTTTTCCGAAGTTTTTGATCTATCGGACGCATCATCACCATTGCGTTCTTGCGGTGTTGGCGGAACAGCTGGGTCTTCCAATAATGCTATCTTATTCAACGCTTGGAACGGGTCTGCGAACATCTCTTGCTCAGAGGCGGCCAGTTGCTGGTCGTGACGTTCCTTGCCCATGCCGGTCTTTGCAGATGAAGCCTTCGAAAGTTGAACTTCGACTTCTTCCTCTGGTGTCTTTATCCCTTTTGCAGTTGCTGCCTCTTCGATTCCCTTGCTGCTAGGATTTTTCGAGCTTAACTTGATGGGATTGAAGTAGGCAGCGACCTGCGTCACTGTTTGCTTATCTGATGAGTTGATGAGCCACATCACAAGAAAGAACGCCATCATCGCAGTAACAAAATCAGCATACGCGATCTTCCACGCACTACCGTGATGGCCTTCATCCTCTCCACCCGCTCTTCTGCGAACAATGACGATTTCGGGTGGTGCTACGGCTTCTTCTTGGGAATTCATTTTAGCAATCCCTCCATCGCCTGCTTCCAATCTGAAAGGCGTGTCCGAATGACGGAGGAGTCAATTTGGACTTGGACTTGGACTTCAAAATTGGAGTCGCGTTCAACATCCGCGACAATTACATCAACATCAAAGTCATGCGTCGTGAGTTGTTCAGCGAGTTCGGATACGATGTTCTCAGGACCACGCAATTGAATTCGAGCGTTGGTTTTTCCATCCAACTCTCTTTCAACAAGTCCTTCAATTTGTGCCATCGCAGCTGATAGCGCTCCTTTTTCAATCAACGATCTCAAAACTTCCGAAACCATTGATTGAACCGCCGAGGCCTTCTCTTTCTGTTGCTCAGCAAGTTTCTTTAGTAGGCCCTCAATGCCATCTTGCATCAGCCTCAGCCGGGCCGTTGTCTCTTGACTTTCTCTTTCAAGCTGCTGGCTTGCGAGCACTTCGTCCAATTCCTCTTTCGCCTTGGCAATTCCGTCGGCAAAGCCTTTCTCATAGCCCTCCTCCACTTCGCGATCGGGCCCGGAGGCAGCTAATCCGTCTTTTCTGAAACCCAGATAGCCCTCGCTCGGATGAACAAGAGGGACTTCCCCAGTTGAAGGCAGAAGTTCAGACAGAAAGTTTGCTGCAGGTGTCACCGACACTACGTTTGCTCCTTAGTCATCCACTGCTTAAGCACGTCGGCAGCGCGCTGTTGATCGACTGCAACGATCTTTGCAAGCCGGTTGGCGGGTTCATGCTTGAAACCGTCTGCAAGCTCTGAAACAAACCCGTCAAATGGATCTGCTTGACCTTCATTTGGTGCTGTCAACAATCTCGATTGATCCGATCCCGACGATTGTTCACCACCTCGCGCGAGAGTTGCTTGCGAATTTTGATGAGACTGTTCGTCCAACGTTCCGTCGGACAATGCCGTCTGTGTATTTCCCGCCAGTTCCGCATTGCTAGCTTGCTGCGCGCGCAATTGTGCGACTGGAATTTCTGCTAGGCTTTTTGAAATTGGCCTTAGGCCAAACCACACAACAACGAAAGCCAACAAAACCAGGGCGAGGCTTTTCAAGGCCCCACTGGTGTGCTGCATCGCTTGTTCCGTTAGGCTCGGTCCAGAGACCGCACCGGTGCTAAGGTCTTCGGCTAGAAAATTGATTGCATTGACCGTTAGGGTATCGCCGCGATTTTCGACCACACCAGAAGCTGCGTGAACAATTTTCGTCAACTCCGCGATGCGGCTATCAATTTCTTCGTCGGATGGTTTTGGGCCCAACGTCTTTGTCAGCTGCATTCTGTTTACTACAACTGCAACGGATAGACGATCAACACGGTACCCCTTTCTAGAAATAGACACGACCTTCGAATTGACTTCGAAATTGCGCACCTCTTCTTTTCGAACGTTGTTTTTCTTCGAGACGCTTTCACTTGAAGTTTCTTCATCTTCTTGCGGAATATTGTTTTCAACCCCAACGCCTGTCTTGCTTCCAACGTCTTGCGATGAACCGGTATCCTTGATTGTGCGGACTGAGCGTTCGACCTTGATTTCGGGGTCAAACTTGGTCTCTTTACTCTGATGCTCATCCATATTTAGGCGTGCGAGAACGCTAATTCTGAAATTTCCAAATCCCACGTAAGGTACCAATGTCTGTTGGATCTTATCTCGCAGCTGATTGGCAAATTTCTTTTCCATGTCAATCTGCTTGCCGGTCACCATGCTATC
>JAJFHI010000029.1 GCA_021775715.1 Hyphomicrobiaceae bacterium
CCAGACGCGGCGCCGGAGAATGTAGCCGGCATCACGATCACAACTCAGGGCAGTCGTGACCAGGCGCTTCTCGAAATCGAAGAACGACACGATACTTGGGGTAGCCCGTACTATTGGTTTGGCTTTGAGCGGCGCAAGGCGCGGTTGGATGAGGGCACGGATTTGTGGGCGATCGCCAAGAAGATGATCTCGGTCACGCCATTGCACACGAATTTAACGCATCGCGAAAGTTTGGCTGGGTTGTCGAAACACTTTGGCTGTGCCGCCGCGGTGCGATCTAAAACCGGCGGCTAACCACGACAACTTTCGCCGTAATCTGCCTCGGTGTTGCCGCTGGGCGGCCCTTCCCACTGCACAATAACTGATTACATCGTAATTCTGGGAGGTGCTGCCTTGTCCAGATCCCATTGTCTGCCATTCACAATCTCGACCGGCGGCCTATGTACTTCGGGGATCGGCACGGTAGCCCACGGCATTTCCTTGCGCTGTTAATGCTACGTTAACCGTTCATTGGTTAACCAGGAAGGAAGTAAAGGTGGGTTTGAGTTATGCGTATTCGTCATTTATTGTGGCGCCACGGCCTGAAACCGATTGATGTCGGTTGCGCTGTTGCTGCCCTCGGTTTGACACTGTCTGTCGCTGGTTGCAGCGCGGATGTCAGCCGCTTCGATTTTCCTTCTTTCAGCCTGAACGGCGACACGACGGCCACCGGTGCCTTACCGCCAGCGGAACCGCTTACGCAATCGAATTTGTCGGATCAAAGTCCCGACACTGCACCCGGTGTGGCTTACGAACCGCCGTCTCAACCACGCACGCGCCCAAGCGTGCAGTCGACGGCGCTTGCCGACCCGGCCCCAAGCTACAAACCACCTCGCCGTCCGGCCCCGACCAGCTACCGACCGACCGCAGCCTCTGAAGTTGCAGCGCCGACGACTAGCTCCGGCGATGCAGTCACCGTTGTGCGCGGTGATACGCTCTATGGATTGGCGCGCCGCCACAGTGTTTCCGTTTCTGAATTGATGGCCGCCAACAATCTTTCCGGCTCGTCGCTGCGTCCAGGCCAGACACTTGTTCTGCCAGGTTCGGCAAGCCGGGCTGCCTCGCGTCCTACGGCGCCTGTCCGAACGCGGATGGCTGCAGTTGAGCCGGCCGCGATATCATCGAATTGGTCGGGTTCATATGAGGTTGTGCCCGGAGACTCGCTCTATCGCATTGCGCGTCAGTTCGGTGTGACCAGCTCACAGCTTCAGCGTAACAACGGCATTACAGATCCACGGCGTATTCGCCCCGGCACGAAACTACGTGTTCCCGGCTCGGGCTCCGCGGCTGCTGCACCAACGCGCGCGACATCTGCCGCCGGACGTGTCGCTGCGGTCCCTCCGGTAGCGCCGGAATTGCCGAAAGCGCCCCGCATGATCCAATCCACGACGCAGCCAACGAAAGTTCTCAACAGCAAGAAGACCCGGGTTGCAGCACTTTCAGATCGCAAAACAGATGCTTCGCCGTCGATCACAGCGACGAAACAAGCGTCAACAAAGTTGCTCTGGCCCGTCAAGGGTAAGGTCATTGATGGCTTTGGCCGTCGTCGCGATGGCACGCACAACGATGGTGTCAACGTTGCCGTTCCGGTCGGAACTCCAGTTTATGCCGCGGAGGCAGGTGTTGTTGCCTATGCGGGGTCGGAACTGAAGGGTTATGGCAATCTGATCCTCGTCCGCCATGATAATGGCTGGGTAACGGCCTACGCGCATAACGAATCGATCCTCGTAAAGCGTGGTGACAAGGTTGCCCGCGGTCAGCCGATCGCGAAAGCCGGCAAAACCGGACAGGTGGATCAGCCGCAAGTTCACTTTGAACTTCGCAAAGGGTCGAAGCCTGTTGATCCCGTGCCATACTTGGCAGCTCGCAACGGGTAAGCCGTAAAAGCGCACGGGCTTTGTCTTAACGGCTGTGTGTTCCGGACAGCCCCTGTCCAAGGAAAACGTTTAAGCCAGAGGTCCGGGGAGCACCGCGGACCGCTGCCCGTTGTTGCGGCGCCCCTCATAGGGACAGCGCAGCTCTGCTGCGCAGTGGGCGCGCCGTGAGAGAAAACAGACTCTAGCGCTACACGTTGTGCCTCAACAATTTATGCGTGCTCATCCGTGACCAGGATAGCGTTGCATTGTTCGTGGATCGAGGAGCCCATGGTATTCATCGAGTTCTGCAGGTCTTCCTTGTTGGTCAATCCCTCGCGCACGACGACGTAGAAGGCATTGGTAACAGTGGCCCAGTTCTCAACACGGCGTTTGTTGCGCAGCAGCCCATCGTCGATGATGACGAGATCGAAGTTACGTGTCATCTGCAGCACACGCCGGGTCAGGGCGCGGGGTTCACCGCCACCGTCAGACACGGGCGTTGCACCGCCACGTCGCCGGTTGCCCGCTGGAAGGATGGTGAATGGGAACTCTGTATCGGTCAGCACAGCCGTTGCCAGGCGTGCATTGCCATCAAGTACATTCAACAGGCCGGGTTTCGCCAATGCGCCAACCTTGCGTGAGATCGATTTGCGGTCGAAATCAGCGTCGATCAGAAGCACAGAGTTGCCATTGTCTGCAGCAGCCAGAGCAAGATTGAGGGCCACCGTTGATTTGGCTTCGCCGTGATCAAGTGCCGTCAACAACACCGATGGATTTGGATCGCCAGCAAGCTGGGCGCGAAGTTCTGATGCAATATTCGCTATGGCGCCTGAGGCCGGTGCTTTTGGTGAGGTTTTGTAAAACGCTGGAAGCAGCGGCGATGTTTGCCGGCGAATGGCGCGGCGTTGTTTGATGCCCCCGAAAATTCCCTGGCGCGGTAGGATGGCGTCGGTCAACCTTGGTACTTCGAGAACACGCTTGACGCCGGTCAGGCTTTTGACCTGGCGAGCGGTCCGCAATTGCTTGTCGGTTGCATCGCTGATGAAGGCTGCGCCGAGACCGGCGCCGAGACCAGCAAGCGTCGACAGCAGCAGCAGGATTGATGTGGAGCGCTGTGGTTTGTTTGGTCGGTTTGCCGGTGAAATGACCTCTGCCACAGACGAATCCACGCGCGTTTCTTCCGACAATTCGCGCGAGCGTGTCAGGAAGGCGTTGTAGACTGAGCGGTTGGCTTCGACTTCGCGCTCAAGTTCCCGAAGCCGGACCGACTTTTCGTTTGTGTTTGATGCGACCGATTTCTGTTTTTGCAGATTTTCCGTTAGCGTTGTCTCTGTGCTTTCAGCACGCTCGGCATCGAGGCGGGCGGTCGTGGCGATGCGTGCGAGTTCATTGTCCAACTGGCGCCGCGCCGACCGGCTTTCATTGCGAACTTCAAGCATCCGTGGATGCGACGGAAGCAGGGAGACGCTGAGGGCGGCTTCACGCCGCTGGATATCGGCCAGCCGGCTGCGCAGAGCCGCAATTGTCGGAGATTGGATGGCTTCCAGCGTCGCTTCAGCACCCAAGCCACTATTGCGCAGGCGATTGACCTGCTCAAGACGACCTCTGGCGCGCGTTGCTTCTGCACGAGCGGCACCCAGCTGAGTGTTGAGTTCAGCCAATTGCTGCTCGTTCACAAGCTGACCGGACGCGCCAACAATATCATTGTCACGCTTATATTTTTCGACGGCTTGTTCGCCCTTTTCTACGCGCTTGCGCAGCTCGTCGAGGCTCGACGTCAGGGTTTTGGAGGCTCGCGCGGCTGTCCCGGATCGGGATTCAATACGCTCGGCGATGTATTCGTCGGCAATAGTGGCCACGATCCGCTGGGCTTTTTCGCGCGTTTGTGCGCTTGCCATGACATCGACTATGAAGCTTTTTGATGTCCGGTCGACCTCGACCTGGTCACGCAGGTTACTCAATGCCCGCTGGGACGCCCGGGCAACAGCGTCTTCTTTTGAGGCCGCCGTGTCCGCGCTTTCGAAAGACAGAAACGAGAAGAGGCCGGGCTTGCTGTCGTTGAATTCCGGATCGTTCGCAAGGTTGAGCTTTTTCACGACGCGGCCCAAAACAGCATCTGACGAGATAATACGCATCTCGCTTTCGACCAATGTAATGTTGAGTTCGTTGCCGCCAGGGCCCGGAGTGACGCCTTTGTCGACGACCTGCAGACCACGTGGGTCGATAAGGACACGCGTCTGTGATTGGTAGCTTTTCGGCAGATACGAATTGAGCAGCAGTGCGCCAATAATAAACGCAACCGTTGTCGCAAGGATTAATTTGGCATGCCGGCGAACGGTATCCAACACAGCGCCAACACTGAGTTCGTCCGGGTCATCCCGACGCGGTTGGTCACCAGCCCTGGTCCAGCGATCGATACGAGAATTTTGCGGTTCGAGCGACACGATACCCATTGCTCAACATCTTATTGGCGGCACCATACTGGAACATTTCGCAATGCGGCCAGGTGATACGGCAAGTTTCAACGAATTAGCCGAACGGTCAGCGCCAGCTAACCACGACTATGCCGCCCTCGCTGCAACTCGCGCGCCAGTTCGCAACCGCCTGCGCTTGTATCCTCAACCTAATGCGAGGGCAGGCGTTTGTGACGGTGCTAAGATTAGGCCCGCTGCCGACCTTAATTCAAAGATTACAGCGCATTGGCAGACAGGTGCCGGCGCAAATGGCATGGTGAAAGGGCGCGTCAACCAGCAACGGGGGCATGGACTGAGTTGCAGGTCGTTTTCTCTGATAATCCATGCAGTAAGGCTGATTGGCGGCCAGGCCTGTCTCAAAATATGGAACCTGATTAAAATCGAAAGCTGCAATTTCCGGGCATATTCAAAGATAAATTGGCGCGGGTCACGTACGCGAATAATTGTTTTTCCAATGTATCTGACGTTTTTTCGTGCTTTAGGAACGGAAAGTAATCAAGTTTGCAAGTGCAATAAAAATTGAGTTGTCAAAAGGGCGGTAATTTCTGATTTTTGATTTCGGATTATCTGCCGTCGCGTTGGCTGGCGTGGCTATACGAATTGAGTGAGAGTATGTGGCGTGAATAACCTCGCAGAGGTACGAAATCTAAAACATCAAGCAAGCAAAACCCATCGTGCAGAGTGGATCGCTGTTAACAGCCTCGGGTTCACCGCGCTGGCAGTTTTGCTTGAAGTGTCCGTTATTGTCGCCATGGCGGTCATTACCGGCGCATTGTACCACCTTGTTGTCTACGGCAACGCGGGCGTTCTGGAGAATTACGGCTCCGTTGGTGCGTTGGCGGCTTTAATTTACACCATTCCGTTTTTGTTTCGCGATGAATACCGGGTGCAAAGCATCGTCGGTAAAAAGCGCACCGTTGCCAGCGCTTTCATGGTTTGGAACTATGCCATTCTATTTCTTGCCGTTATTGGTTTTCTGACCAAATCCACCGAAGTCTTTTCACGTGGCGGGATGGTGTTGTTCTATTTTGCCGGTCTTGCCAGCGTTGTTTCGACGTTGCTGCTTATGCGGGTAGGTCTGAACCACGCGATGGACAGCGGTCTTGTAGCGCGTCGCCGTCTGATGTTGATCGGTAGTGATGCCGAAATCAGCGATATGATCGAGCGCCTCGCGGTTAACTGCCGGGAGGTCGAAGTCGTCGATGCCATCGCATTGCCAGATGACCTGTTGCCGGGGCAAGACCTGACTGATCGCTTGAGCCAGGCCGTGTCGCGTGCGCGCATGATGTCGGTTGATGATGTTGTCATGTTGGTGGATTGGCGTCGGCCTGAGCAAATTGATGTCGTTGTTGAGGCATTTGCTGTTGTGCCCGTCGGCCTTCACCTCGGCGCATCGCAGCTGATGGCCCGCTTTTCAGATGCCACCGTAGTTCGTTTTGGGTCGGCTGCGGCCTTGTCTTTGTCGGCCGCACCCCTGGCACCACTTCAGGCTGTCGCTAAGCGAACCTTTGATGTTGTCGTTGCCTCAGTTGCCGTATTGCTGTTGTCGCCGCTATTCATCGCTATCTCAGTTTTGATCAAATGGGACAGCACAGGGCCGGTATTTTTCCGCCAACGACGGACAGGTTTCAACCTGCGTGAAGTCCGTATTTGGAAGTTTCGCACGATGTCGACGCTGGACGATGGTGACGTGATTGTGCAGGCTCAGAAGAATGATGCCCGGGTGACAAAAGTCGGGCGCTATCTCCGCCAGCTCAACTTCGACGAGCTGCCACAGCTCTTTAATGTGATCTCTGGTGACATGTCACTGGTTGGTCCACGCCCGCATGCGGTGGCGCACGATCGCCACTATGAAGAGCGCATTGGCGTTTATGTGCGCCGCCTAAAGGTGCGCCCGGGTATCACCGGCTGGGCACAAGTCCACGGGTTTCGCGGTGTGACGAATACCGATACGCAGATGCGCGATCGTGTTGCACACGATCTTCATTACATCGACAATTGGTCATTGGCGCTCGACATCTACATTTTGATGCTAACTGTCTTTTCACCCAAGGCCTATCGCAACGCGGATTAACTTTCGCGCATGGAGCGAGACATGGCGTCTGTCAGAGGGCGCAAGAAGTAGCTCAAGATTGACCGTGATGACGTTTCAATGAAGACCTCGGCTGGCATCCCTGGCAACAGGCGATGGCCTTTTCCGATTTTGGCGAGTTCGTTAGCAGAAATCTCGATTTGTGCCGTGAAGTAGGGCGTGCCGTTTTCGCTCATGAGCTCGGCTGCAGACACTTTGATCACAGAACCATCAAGGCGTGGAGTTGTCCGGGCGTTGAAGGCGGGAAAATTGATCACTGCGGGCAGGCCGGGGCGCACCTTGTCGATGTCGCGCGGTTCAATACGGGCTTCGACCTGCAGTTTGTCGCCCTCTGGGATAATCTGGGCAATCGTGCTTGCCGGTGTTATCACGCCGCCTTCCGTGTTGGCGACGAGCGCATGGACGATGCCGGACTGCGGCGCGCGAATCTGAATCCGGTCAAGCGTGTCAGCCTGGGCCTTAAACGTTTCGCGTTGTTCGGCAAGGCTTGCCTGTACGCGCTGCATCTCATCGACGACTTGCTGTGTGAACTCTTTTTCCGCCTGAGCAATGCGCAGCTCTGTTTCGGAAATACCGCCCTCCATTTTGGCGATCTCTGCCGTAAGGCGTCCGCGCTCGCCTTCAAGGCGCGCTGCCTCTCGCTTCAGAGGTGCAAGCCGCTGCTGGCTGACATAGCCCTTCTCGAACAACGGCATCACGGTAGCGAATTCATCGGCGTTGATAGCGTGCTCTTTTTTGCGAGCGTCAAGCTGTGCAGTGAGACCGGCGATGCCGCGTTGCATTTGCCCGAGGCGCTGGGTCAAAACGGAGACTTCACCACGAACGGCAG
Organism: Hyphomicrobiaceae bacterium; assembly: GCA_021775715.1. Lineage (GTDB taxonomy): Bacteria > Pseudomonadota > Alphaproteobacteria > Rhizobiales > Hyphomicrobiaceae > JAJFHI01. Next base: position 7,291 of record JAJFHI010000029.1, read on the forward strand.
CCTGACGGGCTTTGAACAGGGCGCGTTGAGCTGCGATGATTTTCTGCCTGTCTTTGTTTGACGTGTCAGTACCCGGCGGCAGCTCGAAGGTGTCTTTGCGGTCGCGTTCTGCGGCAAGCCGGGCTTCTTGAATTTCGAGATCATTCACGCGGGCTGCAACGACGTCACGCGTGGCTTTTGTTGTGGTGCCATCGAGTTCAAGCAGAACATCGCCGGCCTTCACACGGTCGCCGTTCGAAACCAGGATGCGTTTGACGATCCCGCCGTCGCGATGTTGTACCGCCTGATAGCTGCTTTCAACGGTCACTGTGCCGGTGGCCACAACTGCACCAGCGATTGAGACCAGGGCTGAGAACACGAGTATCCCGCCAAACAACCAGACCACAACGCGGTTGCCAAATCGTGTCCATGGTTCCGTCGCCTGCCAACTGTTGCCATTGGCCGTGCCGGACTTACCTGTGCGATCTGGGTTAATAGTTTTCTTGGGACCAGACATCATGTGGATGAGACCTCGCTTGCGTTGGCAGGTGCCTTGCGACGATCCTCGCCTTCCGGCGCGCGGCGCTCTTTGTCGTCTGGTGCGCCACGATTGGCCTGGCGCCGTTCTCCCTGGCGGCCAGCGGGTTGGAACATTTTCATGACCTCATCGCGTGTGCCGAAAGCGCGCTGGAGGCCTTTGTCGATGTAGAGGAGAAGGTCGGCTTTGCCGATTGCCTGTACGCGGTGCGAGACCAGCACGACGGCCTGTTTGCGTTCGCGCATGCCGTCAATCGCGGCGGCCAAAGCTTCGTCGCCGATGCGGTCGAGGTTGGCGTTGGGTTCGTCAAGCACAACAATGGCTGGATCGCCAAACAACGCGCGTGCCAAGGCAACGCGCTGTCGTTGACCACCTGACAGGTATGCCCCATGTCCGCCAAGTTCAGTGTCGTAGCCGTTTGGCAGGTTCAGGATAAGGTCATGAGCATGTGCCCGTTTTGCAGCCGTGATGATGTCTTCATCGCGCGCGTTGTCCCTGAATCGGGCAATGTTGTCTCTTACGGTGCCAGCAAATAGATCGACGTTTTGTGGCAAATAGCCGATGTGCTGGCCAAGTGCTTCGCCATCCCATTGATCAAGCCGTGCGCCGTCAATCTTGATGGTTCCGGCGGCGGGTGGCCACAGACCGACGACCGCGCGGGCAAGGGTTGATTTTCCTGAGGCACTTGGGCCGATGACGGCGAGCATCTGGCCCGGTTCAACATCGAATGTGACACCACCGAGGATCAGTTTGCGGCTGTCAGGAGCAGAAACACGCAAACCGGAAACGGACAGGTGTCCTTTCGGGGCGGGGAGCGCAGTGACAGGTGGCGGTGGCGGAATGACCTCCAACAACTCTTCCAGATGATCAAAGCTTTCGCGCGCTTTGAGGAAATTGCGCCAGTGGCCGATGGCTTGTTCAACCGGTGCCAGCGCGCGCCCGAAGATGATCGTAGCAGCAACAATGGAGCCAGCCGAGATGTCGCCATTGATTGCGAGGACGGCGCCAATCGCAAGCATCATAGATTGCAACAGGAGCCGCAGCGACTTTGTCAGCGCTGACATTGAACCAAGGCGGTCCGCCGTGAGTGTCTGCCAGGCGAGGGCTTCCTGGTTTGCAGACTGCCAACGCTGGCGATAAGCCGACAGCATACCCATGGCCGCAATGGCTTCGGCGTTGCGCTGGCCACTTTCAGCCAATTCGAGGCTCTTTGCTGCCGAACGACCGGCTTCGAGCATCGGGCGACGGCTGCGAATTTCACCGGCCCAGGCAAGGCTCAAAAGAACGGCTGCGCCCAGTACGGCTGCGACGCCAAGTACCCAGTGCAGCATGAAGATGACGAACAGGTAGATTGGGGTCCACGGCGCATCGAAGAATGTCAGTGGGCCGTTGCTGGCAAGAAACTGGCGGACGTGATCAAGCTCGCGCAACGCGGCGACTGGCTTGCCGGAGGTCGATAGGCTTTGTTTGAGAGCAGCCTGGAAGACACGGTCGGAGATGCGTCCATCGACATCGACGCCAATGCGGGTGACGACGCGTGAGCGGGTGAGTTCAAGCAGTCCGATGATGACGTAGAGTGCCGCGGTCATAACTGAAAGCGCGATCAGGGTCGGGATCGAACCTGACGTCATGACCCGATCGTAGACCTGCAGCATGAACAACGGTCCCGCCAGCATCAAAACATTGATGACGAAGCTGAACAGACCGGTTGAGACAAATGCCTTGCGGCTAAAGTTGACGGCCTGGCGAAGTTCGCTCATCTCGCCGGGGCGGCCTGAAGGCTTATCGCGAGTCTGAGGTTGGTCTTGGGAAGGTGCCGCTTTCGAGATAGATGGCGGCGCGTCGTCTTTCGGCGTGACGGCTTCAGTAAAGGCCTTTTGCGCCTTGTCGATCACGCCATCGTTGTGGGGTTGCCGGGCATGGGCGGGCGCGGTGTTGTTGGTTGCAGGTTGGTCTGGTGTTGCCTTGTCGGCAATGCTGGCAGAGCGTGAGGGAGGAGCTTTGCCGGTTGGGGCACGTGCGGGTTCGGTCTTTGCGGCGGATGGCAGAACAATCTTTTCGCCCTCATCGCGCGGCGTTGCTGGCTCGCCATCGCCGCCACGTCCACGCGGCGTGTCAATTGCGGTCACGGTGATCCCGGGGCCAGGGTTGCGCAGCAACGTCTCAAGACGCTGCGTTGCCTCGTGCATGCGCGCGGCGTCGTCCGGGTTGGATGATCTTGGTTTAGGTTGCGCCACGACATGTCCACAAACGCACGGGAAGTCTCAATAGAAAACAACACGGGATACACGCCGTCGTTTGGACGGAAGTCCCCATTGCACTCAGCTTGACTATGGTCGCCAGAGCGTGAGGATTTCATTAAGGCCGTTTGTTAACGTGTCGTTCGTTGCTGCAATGTCCTGTAAGATCAATGTTACCGCTTATTATTTTCTGGATTTGCAACTTGTGTTCACACTTCGTTAGCTAATTCGCGTAACCTTTGAAGTCGTTATGGTGCGGTCACTCTTGTGCGGGCTGTACTACGTTTTTGAGTATGTTTTGATGATGGGCGTGAGCCGGTATTTTGGTTGGGGGTGTGCCTTCAAACCAAAACGATCGCACCCAAGGAGTAGAGTATGCGTTTTAAAAAGCTTTCTGCCTTGGCTACTGCGGTCCTGGCATTAGGTCTTGCGGCTCCGATGCCCGCGAAGGCCTCCGACCGCCACTTGATCGGTCATCGCTATACCATTCATTCCCAACACGATCCCTATGCCTATCGCTACAAGCCGAATGGTTATTATCCGTACTACAACTCGGGCTACTGGCGTCCGCGTCACCTTGTGAAACGCCGGCGCGGTTTCCGCATTCCGCGCTATCACCAGGCCTGGGGTGCAACGAAACGCGGCTATAAACATCGCCGTTGGCATAACGAACACCACGGCCGCCATCGCCGTTGGGACTGGTAGAAGAGATTTGAGCCCGACACGAATTGCGTGTCGGGTTTTTTTTGCCTCACGCGCCGTCGTCACCCCGGCTTGACCGGGAATCCAAGTGGGCTTCAGCGTATTGATGAGTGGTGGATTATTGAGGTGGCTCAGGGCTTGGTTGAGAGGTTTGTTTTGCCTCACGGCTATTCCTCGCTCCGCTCAGGCCTCCGGCAGGGCGCTGCAACGCAGCGGGTCGCGGTGCTCCCCGGCCGTGCAATAAACGTTTCCCTTGGTCAGGTTGTCCGGAACACACAGGCGTGGATGCCTGCAACCCGCCGAGTTGATACGGCTGATGTGGTCCCGTATCGCGAGACCGCTATTGCCCCTCGTTCAATCTCACCGCGTGGCACCCGGGTGCGATGATGCGAGCGACGAGCGAGTGTCTGAATCGTTCCCGGCGCCGTGTGCAGCCTGCCCGCAGGGCAGAATAGCGTGAGCACAAATAACCCTTTGCGATGACGCGAGCGACGAGCGGGTGTCTGAATCGTTCCCGGCGCCGTGCGGAGCCTGACCACCAGCTCCGATCGTCCCACGTTCTTCCGCGTGGGGCGTGAATCGGCAGCGCAACAACCGGCAGAACAGCGTGAGCACCAAAAACTACCGCTTCATTGCCGCCAGGTGCAATGTAACGGCTGCAGCGTTTGAAACATTGAGGCTTGCGAGCGTGCCTGGGGCGGAGATGCGGCACAGCATCGTGCAGTTCTCAGACGTCAGTTGCCGTAGTCCCTTGCCTTCGGCACCAAGCACGATGGCCGTTGGTTTGGAAAAATCCTGATCTTCCAACTTGGCATCCGCGCTGCCTTCAAGACCGATGACCATGATGCCTTGCTTTTTTATGTCGTCTAGTGTGCGCGAGAGGTTTTGCACGCGCAGGATGGGCACCAGCTCTAACGCGCCGGAAGCAGATTTTGCCAACGTCGCATCAAGCGGTGGACTGTGACGCCAAGTCATGATGACGCCAGCCGCACCGAACACAGCCGCAGATCTCAATATTGCACCGACATTGTGGGGGTCGGTGATCTGGTCGAGCAGAACGATTGGTCCGGCGCTTGCTGCTTCGGTAATGTCTTCCAGGGCTGGCTCGGGCAACTGTGACGTTTCCAGCAGCGCGCCCTGATGGACGGTGTCGGGCCCGAGGATCTTGTCGAGATCTTTCGGGCGGACGAGGTCGTGGGCCGGCAATTCGCCTTCGATGCGTTCGCCCAACCGGCGCGCGGCATTTTCTGTCAGCGTCAAAGCGTGCGTTGTTCGTTTTGGGTTTGCCAACGCCGCGCTGACGGCATGGAGGCCGTAGATCCAGACGTGGTCGGGATTGGCGGGCGTTGCCGTGCGTTGGGCGGGTTTTGCACCACCACTCTTTGGTTTAGACGACCAGCCGCCCTTGCCACCTTTCGGACCGCCGGGTCCGCGATTTTTGTCATCCCGGCGCCAAGCCGGACGTCCGCCGGAAGGGGCAGGCTTCTTCGCAAATGGTTTGGGCGGGTCGTTTTCGGACAAGGGGGCGCTCAAGTCTCAGAATTGTTGCGGATCGGGGCGGGGCAGTCGTTGGGCAGGCCGACGCTGGCTTGCGGAATAATGGGCTGGTTTACGCCAATGGCCGGGCAAAGTCATGCGGCACTGTTGCCAGATACCGGGTTCGGCAGAAATCTCGGCCAATTGGCTTGATATCCCAGTTGACATCAGGCGGCACCATAAGCATAACGCCCAGGTTGCCCCGCGGCATTAGAGCGGGGCGATTTTGTTTATGGATTGTATGCTTATGCAATCCGGGCAATGGCACGGAGGAGTGCCCGAGTGGCTAAAGGGGACGGGCTGTAAACCCGTTGACTTCGGTCTACGTTGGTTCGAATCCAACCTCCTCCACCATCCCCGGTCTGATCGTTCGAGCGTCTATCAGCGAGAACGTGGATCAGTCCTGAAAACAATGTTTTCTTACGACGCTGCCGATTCACGTCCCGCGGGGTGGTCGCGGAACGCTCGGAGCTTGGGTGATCGTTGGAGAACGTCGATTTCACTAACGGTTCACATGTCACATGATAGGATGCGACATGATCGGAGTGGCCAGCGAGAACGTGAACCACTTCTGCAAAAGATCGCGGGCGTAGCATAATGGTAATGCGATAGCCTTCCAAGCTATTGACGCGGGTTCGATTCCCGCCGCCCGCTCCAAACTCTCCACCATCTCAAGTCTATCCAACTCACTGAACGTGCCGTCAGCAAACCCGCGTTGGTTATGCTTGGCCGCCTGCCAGCGGCGTGGTTCGATTCCCTGGTGCCTGCTCCAAAGCCCTTCATCATCTGAGATCGTACCAGCGTCCGAACCTGCGAGTTATTTGTGCTCACGCTATTCTGCCCTGCGGGCAGGCTGCGCACAGCGCCGGGAACGATTCAGACACTCGCTTGTCGCTCGCATCATCGCACCCGGGTGCCATGCGCCGAGATCGCGCAAAGGGAAACAACGGTCTCGCGATACGGCAACATCTTGCGGTATCTACTCGGCAGGTTGTGGGAATCCACGTCCGTATGTCCGGACAAACCGAGCAAGGGAAACGTTTATGCTAGAGGCCGGGGAGCACCGCGACCCGCCGCGTTGTGGCGCGCCCTCGCAGGGGCAGGTCGCGATAGCGACCGGTGCGCCCCGTGAGAGAAAATAGCCTCCGCCAACCGCACCCCGGCGACACCTCAAGAAACCACCGCACCACGAAAATCTCAACCGCTGAAACTCACCTAGATTCCCGGCCTTCTCCAGGAGGACGTCGCGCTTGGAGTAGCTCCTCCTGCCCGCGCTATTCCCGGCCGTCCCCCAGAACTGCCCCTCCGCCCCCGTCTTTTCCCTGACACAAAACAGTTATTTAACAAAAATTCAGCCCAGCATCGCCGCATTTACGGTTCATTAACTTTGGGCCGTAACATTCATTCAGGTGATGTTTCTGTCAGGACCGAGTATGCGTAACGCCCACCAAAAATCGCGCCCTTTCTTGTGCGCGGCCGCCATAGCTATTGCCGCGCTGGGTGTAAATTCCGCGTCATTTGCCGGCCAGCCACCCCCGCTACCAGGTGGCGAAATCAAACAACTCATTTCCGGTACAAAGGTCCATCTGCATACGCCGGTCGGAAGCGTGTTGCCGGTTTTGTATCGCCAGAACGGTACGCTTGTCGGACAAGCCGGGACGATGCTGGGTTTTTACCTTGGAGCAACGCGCGACGAGGGTAAGTGGTGGATTGCCAATTCCAAGCTCTGCCAGAAATGGAACACTTGGTTCAAAGGCAAAAAGAACTGCCTCGACATTCGACGCAGGGGTGCCGATTTTCATTGGGACGACGGCAAGGGCGAGAGTGGCCTGGCAACGATTGTCTCGCGCTCGAAGACTGTTGTCGCCGCGCGCACGCGCAAGAAAAAGAAACACGTGCGCATTGGTGCGCCGATTGGGCTTGGCGCGCCTTTGCCGAAAGCGGCGAACGTAAAATCGCGGCCGAAGAAGGCAAAAGTCGCCAGGAAGCGAACGCCAAATGTTGCGGCCAAGTCCAAAGCCAAAATCAAAACAACAGCGAGCAAAACGGCAACGCGTAAAACGGTTGTTGCAGCCTATGCACCCGTGAAGCGCTCGGCATTGTCACCTGTGCGTTCGTTGACAGCCGGCAAACCCGCAACTCGCAAGTCCGCGGCAGAGCGATGGGCGGACCGCCAGGCGCTTGCCAACAGACAAGCGCGCGCGCGCCCAAGTGCCGTAAAAACGAAGCCTGCGACACGCCCCCGCGCTGTTAAAACCGGCCGTCAGAAGGTTTCTGTGCCGCAGATCTATCGGGTTGTCGGGGTTGATGAGTTGGATGTGCTGAATGTCAGAACCGCCGGCACTGCCGATGCCGCCGTGGTCGCGGTCATTCCGCCGGGATCGCGCAATGTGCAAGTTGTCGGTTCGTGTAACGGCGATTGGTGCCCTGTGAACCATGCGGGTCGGCGTGGCTGGGTCAACAAGACGTTTCTGCAGCGCCAAGAGCCTTCGTCGCGACGCAACAGCTTCCGCGTCGTGCGTGTCTATGATGGCGATGTTTTAAATATTCGCCGTATGCCGTCAGAAACGGCACCGTTGACCGGTGCCATTGCGCCTGACGCCGGCAACATCCGCGTGATAGGGCAATGTGCAGGTGATTGGTGCCCGATCGTACACGGGCAGCGTCGCGGCTGGGTCAACCGCTACTACCTCGCACCGCATGATCGCGCGAAGTAACTCTAGGCGCGCACTGGTTGAGCCATTCGTACATCCCAGCTTGCACGCACTCGTTTTCGCGACAGGCCAATCCGTGAGTGACAAAGAACCAGACGGCCTGTTCGGCAAGTGAATGCGCCGCTGGATCAAGCCCGTTCTGATCATGGTTGCCGGTGGGTCGACGTCCGCTTCCGTGTTGTTTTGTCGTATTATCATTGCGCCAATGATTTATCGCGGTACGTTCCAGACTGCGTTATAGAATTCCAGCGGGGCCCACCACCATGATCGTCACCACCACCAATGAACTGTCGGGCTATCGTATCGTTCGAGTCATTGGAGTGACACGCGGGCTTTCCGTTCGTTCGCGCAGCGTGGTCGGGAATATCGGGGCTTCAGTGCAGATTTTTTTCGGTGGCAACATCTCGCTTTATGCCGAGCTTGCTGAAAAGGCTCGCCAGGAGGCCTATGACAATCTGATCCGGGAGGCCGAGGCCCACGGAGCCAATGCA